>JANWKE010000156.1 GCA_025451535.1 Verrucomicrobiia bacterium | reverse complement strand
GACCCGCAAGACCCGGGTGCCGCTTAACCTGACCTCGATCAACGGTCCTCGGGCGGTAACCGCGATTTTCGCCGTCCGGTCCACGGAAGACAACAATCGTCCATGATAGGAAGCCAGAACCGTCTCGCCCCCACCCAGCCGTTTAACCAGATTAATCAGACCGTCATCCGAAGAAAAAGGGACAAAGACGATAAAATAACCGTTGTGAGCGTCCTGGAGGCGAACAGCCAGACTCGCTTCCCGATTGGGGGTGTTGACGGTCGCGGAAAAGGAGACATCGTGGTACTCCCTGCCGGAAGCCAGGATGCTGTCTCCGGTGGTGCTATGTCCGCAGATCTTGCCATTGGCCCAGCTCCATTGATCAGCCTTACCACTTAAAACCGACCAATCCTTGGGAATGCCCTGAATGGGCTGGTTAAGTTGGTAGAAGGTGATGGTGACCACTTCCGCCGCCAACAACACGCCAGCAACAACAGCAATTGCCGTTTTCGTTTTTGTCCACACCATAAGTTTCAACACTCCTGCCCAAGCATATTCTCCTTCCTATTGGCCTTGTCGTTTCTACCCGCGGCTTGGTTTTTTATGAACCTATTTTGCCTGACGGACTCGGGCTGGATGTGGCAGTTTTACTGGCGCGTGGATTGGTTGCCAGTGCGTTAAAGAAAAGTTCAGGCTTTGGCCTGTTTTCCCGGCACGCCAATGTTTGAATTTCAACGCGGACGAGCCGTCCGCGCTCCTTCCAAAGGCTCAAATTGCGTTTTTTACAATCGCAGCTGCTTCCATTACTTTAGATTCGATTTATGAATGTCTCAGGTAAGACACCTTTGTTCTTCATCGGAATGAGTCTGATACTTGCCATGCACACCTTCGCCGGCCCACCGTTTTTCACGGACGACCCGGAGCCGGTGGATTATCAGCATTGGGAATTTTACCTGTTTGGCATCGGCGATCATACCAGCGTCAATGATTACAACATCGGTGGCCCGGCGGTGGAATTGAACTACGGCGTGCTGCCCGACACGCAAATTCATCTCATTATGCCAATGACCACGGTGGGTGTTGATGGCGGGCCGACTGAGGTCGGTTTGGGGGATATGGAATTGGGTGTGAAATACCGGTTTGTGCATGAAACGGACACGTGGCCACAAATCGGGGTTTTCCCCATGGCCGAACTGCCGACGGGCGAGGCCAACCGGGGTTTGGGCAATGGCCGGACCTGGTTTCGCCTGCCGTTATGGCTGCAAAAGAGCTGGGGCCCCTGGACGACTTACGGCGGGGGCGGCGAAGTGTTGAATTCCGCTCCCGGCCAGCGCAATTACCCCTTCGCCGGTTGGCTGGTGCAACGCGATTTTGGACCGCATTTGACACTGGGCGGCGAGCTCTGGGCGCAAGATCGGGACACGGACACCGACCACGGTTATGCCGCGCTCAACTTCGGCGGGTACTATAATTTTACCGAACATTTCAGCCTGTTGTTCAGCGCCGGGCACAGCGTCGCCGGCGACAATCATCTATTGTGGTATTTTGGACTTTACTGGACCTGGGGGCCGGAGAAATCCTCGAATTCAGAAGCCAAATAAGAAAGAAAGGCGAGAGATTATGAGTCTCTGGAAAACAATCTGCGAGCCAACGGGCGCCAACGCCAACGTCCTGATCCGGCTGGTAGTAGGCGGCGTGTTCCTGAACGAAGGCATCCTCAAATTCCTGTATCCGGTGGCGCAGGCAGCCGGCCGGTTTGCGAAGATCGGCATACCGTATCCGGATTTCTTCGGCCCGTTTGTGGCCACGGTGGAAACCGTTTGCGGGGCGATGGTAATTCTGGGCCTGATAACGCGACCGGCGGCCATCGCCCTGTTCATTGATATTTCAGTGGCCATTTTTTCCACCAAAATCCCCGTTTTGCTGGGGCATGGTTTTCTCGGCTTTTCTTTGATGGAACTGCCACATTATGGCTTTCTCAGCATGGTGCATGAAGCACGCACGGATTTCTCCATGTGGTTCGGGCTGCTGTTCCTGCTGTTGACCGGGCCGGGCCGATGGTCGGTGGATGCCCGGCTGGCAAAGAAGGCCTGAGCCTCAATTTCGGTTTATGCTACGATTGATGCGACACGCGGTGTGTTGCAGGGCCCGTAAATCGTAAATCGCATATCGTAAATTCAATCCGGTACAGTCGATCATTTTCTGGCGAGGTGCGAATCAGACCTTGTGGAACACGATGTCTTACATTGACAAGCGCTGAAATAAGTGCTTCAATGGCGTCTCGGCAGGAGCGGCCATGAAACGATTCTTGATTCTTTTGACGGCGGGTTATTTTCTTTACCCGATCACAAACTACGGCGCAGAGACGGCACAGGCGCGGCTGTATTGCATGTCACTTCGGTTCCAGCAAGGCACGACGTATGGCGGCACTTTGAATATAAGCAGTATCAACGGATCGCAATACAATGGCGAGTTGTACCCGACATTTGGGAGCGACGCCTATGGCAATCCTTGGGCCAGCGGTCTGGTGCTCGTCTGGAGCAGCATGGGAGATAGTGGAAGCATTTCCATGAATTTACCGCCGGGAGTTGACGCGAACAACGATGGCTACGACGATTTCTTTGAAGTTTCGCAAGGCGTAAGCAATGGGAGCAGTTCTGGAAGCTATTCCACCAGCACCTACTTTTCCGGGACTGTCTCCGCTACATGGAACCGCGCTGCCGGTTCGGCCAGCGGCACCTGCGCGCTCTACTTGTATGACGACACCTGGGGATCTTTGGGCACTTTTACGTGTCCGTTCACTCTGCTCGAATATACCGGCCCGCTGACTTACACGCCCGGTTCCAACGCGGTTTCAGCCGCCGTGAATCTGGCTCAGACCGGCAATTCCGCCAAAACATTGCGCGGGCCAATTGTCTTTACCAAATCCTCCACCGATGCTTTCAACACCCTGACCAACCTGCCCGGCGTGTGGACCAATGCCTCCTCGCAAACAGTCAGCTTCGACGGCGAAAACTTTTCCCGGGGCAATCCAACCTGGCCCACCAACTACGTTGGTTACGTTTTCTTCGCCGATGGCGATCCCAGCACGGCCAGCCCGGATTACCAACTGTGGGTGCTTTCCATCAATGACACGAACGACGCCAACGCCAACGGCATCCCGGATTTCAGTGACAATCCTGCGAGCGTGACACCGCCGCGCGCGCCGCATCTTTCCCTTGCCCTGGGCTCAACCAATCTGTTGCTTAAGATCAGCGGTACGGTCGGTCACACCAACCAAATTCAGCAAATCGCCTCCTTGAGCACGACCAACTGGCTAACGACGCAGTCTTTTCTGCAAACCAACGACCCGCAGGTGGTTTCACTGCCGTTGCCGTCCGGCAGCCCGAAGTTCTGGCGCGTCGTGGCGCAGTAAGCCAGGACCACCTTACGTATTATCCCGTTTTTGCGAATATCTTTCCCCCGGCGGGAGGTCCGCCCGAAGCAACCGGTCACGATAAGCGCACGGGTGTTTTGCTTTATCGGGCCACGGCCATGTACAATTCCCTTGTGGGGTGTAGATTGGGGCTGGTTTGTGGAAAACATTTATTGCTTAACGACGAAATTTAAGTAAAAAATGGATGAACGATGGCTAATTCGCCAAACGATGACCCGACGTTTTACAGCAAAAGCTAATAGCAACCGGCCGGCGCAACTCTCCGCGCCGCCGAAACAGGGGCTTTATGATCCTCAATTTGAACACGAGGCCTGTGGGGTGGGCTTTGTAGTCAATATGAAGGGAAAGAAATCCCACACGATTGTGCGGCAGGCGCTGCAGGTCCTGCTCAATCTGGATCACCGGGGCGCGTGCGGTTGCGAAGTGAACACCGGCGACGGCGCGGGCATCCTGATGCAGACACCGCATGAATTTTTGCAGGCAGCAGCGAAGGAAGCGAAGATTTCCCTGCCTGCATTCGGCGAATACGGCGTGGGCATGGTGTTCCTGCCGCACGACGCCGCGCAGCGCGCGGAGTGCGAACGGATTTTTGGCGACATCGTCGCCGAGGAAGGGCAGCGCGTGCTCGGCTGGCGCACGGTGCCGACGAACAATGCCTCGCTGGGCGCCACCGCCAGGGCGTCCGAGCCGTTCATGCGGCAGGTGTTCATCACGCGCAGCGCGAAGCTCGCCGATGACATGGCGTTTGAACGGAAACTCTATGTCATTCGCAAGCGGGTGGAAAACGCCATTCGCTACTCGGGCAAGGTCAACGGCGGCGAATTTTTCTACCTCGCCAGCCTGTCGTACAAGACGGTCGTGTACAAGGGCATGTTGTTGACGGCACAACTGGCCGAATACTATCCGGATTTGTCGCATCCGGCGCTGGCATCGGCGCTGGCCCTCGTGCATTCGCGCTTCTCCACCAACACCTTTCCGAGCTGGAACCGCGCGCATCCCTATCGTTATCTCGCGCACAACGGCGAAATCAACACGCTGCGCGGCAACATCAACTGGATGCACGCCGCCCAGTCGAATTTCGCCTCCGAACTTTTCGGCGATGACATCAAAAAAATCGCCCCGGTCATCAACACCGACGGCAGCGACTCGGCGATGTTCGACAATTGCCTCGAATTGCTCGTCATGGCGGGCCGCGAACTGCCGCACGCGATGATGATGATGATTCCCGAGCCGTGGGAAAACCACGAGAGCATGGATGCCGAACGCCGTGCGTTCTATGAATTCCATTCGTGCCTGATGGAGCCGTGGGACGGCCCGGCGTCCATTGCCTTTACGGACGGCAAGGTGATTGGCGCGTGCCTCGACCGGAACGGGCTGCGTCCGTCGCGTTATTATGTCACCAAGGACGACCTGGTCATCATGGCCTCGGAAGCCGGCGTGCTGCCGGTCGAACCGGAGCGGGTGCTGCAAAAAGGGCGCCTGCAACCGGGCCGTATGTTCCTGGTGGACATTGAGCAGGGCCGCATCGTGGCCGACGAGGAACTGAAGAATAAATTTGCCCGGGCGCAGCCGTATCAACAGTGGCTGGGCGAACATCATGTGCTGCTCGAAAATCTGCCGGATCCGGGGTTTCAGACCGAACCCGGCCACGAGACAGTGCTGGAACGGCAGCAGGCGTTTGGTTACACCTTCGAGGATTTGCGGTTCATCATCGGTCCCATGGCGAACGACGGCGTGCAGCCGCTCGGTTCGATGGGCACCGACACGCCGCTGGCGGTGCTCTCCAACAAGCCGCAGTTGCTTTACAATTATTTCAAGCAGCTTTTCGCGCAGGTCACCAACCCGCCCATTGATCCGATCCGTGAGGAAATCATCACTTCGACGGAAACCATGGTTGGCCCGCGGGGCAGCCTGCTGCAGCCGACACCCCAAAGCTGCGCGTTGATCAAGTTGAAGTACCCGGTGCTTACAAACGAAGAACTGGAAAAATTGCGCCATGTGGAGAGCAAGGTTTTCAAGAGCGCCACCCTGCCGATCCTGTTCCCGGCGGCCGATGGTGCCCGGGGTCTGGAGTCCGCGCTCGACAAGTTGTTCGCCATGGCCGATCAGGTAATCGGTGATGGCGTAAACATCATCATTCTCTCGGATCGCGGCATTGACGCGCAACACGCGCCCATCCCGGCGTTGCTGGCGGTGTCCGGCCTGCACCATCATTTGATCCGGGCGGGAACCCGCGGCAAAGTCGGCCTGGTGCTCGAATCCGGCGAACCCCGCGAAGTGCATCATTTCGCGCTGCTCATCGGCTACGGTTGCAGCGCCATCAATCCTTACCTGGCGTTTCAAACGCTCGACGACATGATTCGCGAGGGCTTGCTGCCCAAGCTCGACCACCCGACCGCCATCAGGAAATACATCAAGGCGGCGGTGAAAGGCGTGGTCAAGACGATGGCCAAAATGGGCATCTCGACCATCCAAAGCTATCGCGGCGCGCAAATCTTTGAAGCCGTCGGCCTCAACAGCAACGTGGTGGACAAGTATTTCACCTGGACGCCGTCACGCATTCAAGGGGTGGGCATGGACGTGCTCGCGGAGGAAGTTCTGGCGCGGCATCGCCACGCGTTTCCACAGCGGCCGGTCAATCCCGACTCGTCGGGACTGGATGCCGGCGGCCAGTATCAGTGGCGCTCGGACGGCGAATATCATTTGTTCAATCCGCAGACGATTCACAAACTGCAAACCGCCTGCCGCCTTAACAGCGAGAAAATTTACCGTGAATATGCCGGATTAATCAACCAGCAGGCGGCGAACCTCTGTACACTGCGCGGCCTGCTCGATTTCAAGTTCGCGGAAAATGCCATCCCGATCGGGGAAGTCGAACCGGTTGAAGAAATCGTGAAACGGTTCAAGACCGGGGCGATGAGCTACGGCTCGATTTCGAAGGAGGCGCACGAAGCGCTCGCCGTGGCGATGAACCGCCTGGGCGGCAAATCCAACACCGGTGAAGGCGGCGAGGACCCGGACCGTTATGTCCCGCTGCCCAATGGCGATTCGAAGAATTCAGCCATCAAGCAGGTTGCGTCGGGCCGGTTTGGCGTGACGAGTCATTACCTCATCAACGCGCGTGAGTTGCAGATCAAAATGGCCCAGGGCGCCAAGCCGGGTGAAGGTGGCGAATTGCCGGGCCGCAAGGTTTACCCGTGGATAGCCAAGACCCGGTTCACCACGCCGGGGGTCGGTCTCATCTCGCCGCCGCCGCACCACGATATTTATTCCATCGAGGACCTGGCGGAGCTGATTCACGATTTGAAGAATTCAAACCGCAATGCGCGCGTGAGCGTGAAGCTCGTCGCCGAAATTGGCGTCGGCACGGTTGCCGCCGGCGTGGCGAAGGCGCACGCGGACGTGGTATTGATTTCCGGCCACGACGGCGGCACCGGTGCGTCGCCGTTGTCATCCATCAAACATGCGGGCGCACCCTGGGAACTGGGTGTGGCCGAGACACACCAGACGCTCGTGCTGAACAATCTGCGCAGCCGCATTTATGTGGAAACGGACGGCCAGTTGAAGACGGGTCGCGACGTGGCGGTGGCCGCGCTGCTGGGCGCGGAGGAATTTGGCTTTGCCACCGCGCCGCTCGTGGTGCTCGGTTGCATCATGATGCGCGTCTGCCACTTGAACACCTGCCCGGTCGGCGTGGCCACGCAGGACCCGCGTTTGCGGGCACGGTTCACCGGCGAACCCGAACATGTTGAGAATTTCATGCGGTTCGTGGCGCAGGAACTCCGGGACATCATGGCCAAACTCGGATTCCGCACGCTCAACGAAATGATTGGCCGCACGGACAAATTGATTCCGTGGAAGGCCATTGAGCATTGGAAGGCGAAGGGACTCGACCTGACCCCGATTTTGCATCAACCGGAAGTCGGGCCGGAAGTCGGACGTTACCGGCAGATTGACCAGGAGCACGGCATCGAGAAATCGCTGGACGTGACCAAGCTGCTCGACATTTGCGAGCCGGCCATCGAACGCGGCGAGCGCGTCCATGCCGATTTGCCCATCCGGAATGTCAACCGGGTCGTCGGCACCATTGTCGGCAGCGAAGTGACAAAAAAACAGGGTCCGAACGGCTTGCCGGAGGACACCATCCACCTGAAATTCACCGGCAGCGCCGGCCAGAGTCTCGGCGCGTTCATGCCCCGCGGGATGACGATCGAACTCGAAGGCGACGCCAACGACTATTTCGGCAAGGGTCTGAGCGGTGGCAAAATCATTATTTATCCGCCGAAAGGTTCGACTTTTGTCGCGGAGGAAAACATCATCATCGGCAACGTGGCGCTTTACGGCGCGACGAGCGGCGAAGTATTTGTGCGCGGCATGGCCGGGGAGCGGTTCGGGGTGCGTAATAGCGGGGTGGATGCGGTCGTGGAGTCCATCGGTGATCACGGCTGTGAATACATGACCGGGGGGCGTGTGGTGGTGTTGGGCAAAACCGGCCGCAATTTCGCCGCGGGCATGTCGGGCGGCATCGGTTATGTGCTCGATGAAGCCGGTGATTTTCCGACGCGCTGCAACCAGGCTTTGGTGGGCCTGGAAAAACTCGAGGACGCCGACGAAATCGAGGCGGTTTGGAAGTTGATCCAGCGGCACCGGGCCTACACGAATAGTGAGCGAGCGGCCAAAGTGCTGGCGGAGTGGAAAAGCCTCGTGCCGAAATTTGTCAAGGTGATGCCGAAGGATTACAAACGTGTGCTGCAGTCCCTGAAAAAGGTGAAGGACCAGGGGTTGAGCGGCGACCAGGCCATTATGGCGGCATTCGAGGAAAATATCCGCGACGTCGCACGCGTCGGCGGCGGTTAAGCAAGCAATTGAAAATCTGAGAAGTTCAAGATGGGCAAACCCACAGGATTCATCGAGTATCTGCGCGAACTCCCGGCGGACCGTCCGCCCGTCGAGCGCGTCGCCGATTGGAAGGAATTTCATTTCCACATGGAGGAGAAGAAGCTGCGCGAGCAGGGTGCCCGCTGCATGGATTGCGGCATCCCCTTCTGCCACACCGGCACGCTGCTCAGCGGCATGGCCAACGGCTGCCCGATTCACAACCTGATTCCTGAGTGGAATGATCTGGTTTATCGCGGCTTGTGGAAGGAAGCGCTCGATCGGCTGCACAAGACGAACAATTTTCCAGATTTCACCGGCCGCGTCTGCCCCGCCCCGTGCGAGGGATCGTGCGTGCTCGGCATCAACAATCCGCCGGTCACCATCAAAAACATCGAGTATGCCATCTCCGAAAAAGCCTGGGCAGAAGGCTGGATTGTGCCGGAGCCGCCCAAGGTTCGCACCGGTAAAAAGGTGGCCGTCGTCGGTTCCGGCCCGGCGGGACTTTGTGCTGCCGCCCAACTGAACAAGGCCGGCCACCTCATGACGGTTTTTGAGCGGGCCGACCGCCCGGGCGGGTTGCTCATGTACGGCATTCCGAACATGAAACTGGACAAGGAGCAAGTCGTGCTGCGCCGCATCCAACAAATGGAAGCCGAAGGCATCAAATTTGTCTGCAATACGGAAGTCGGAACAAATTATCCGGCGCAGAAATTGTTGAAGGAATTTGATGCCGTGATCCTGGCCACCGGCGCCACCCAGCCGCGTGATTTGCCGGTTCCCGGGCGGGAACTTAAAGGTGTTTATTTCGCGATGGATTTTCTCACCGCGAATACCAAAAGCGTCCTGGACGGCCGGAAAAACGGCAATTTTATCTCCGCCACCGGCAAGGACGTGATCGTCATCGGCGGTGGCGACACCGGTACGGACTGCGTGGGCACCGCGATGCGCCATGGTTGTAACAGCCTGGTGCAGGTGGAAATCCTGCCCCAGCCGCCGGCGGAGCGCGCCCAGGACAACCCGTGGCCGGAATGGCCAAAGGTTTATCGCCTCGACTACGGCCAGGAAGAAGCCGCGGCGAAGTTCGGCGCCGACCCGCGGGTCTATCTGACGACCGCCACCCGGTTTGAAGGGGACGCGCACGGCCAGGTCAAGGCCGTTCATACCGTGCAAGTCCAATGGGAACGAAACGAAAAAGGCCAGTTCACACCCAAAAATGTGCCCGGCACGGAAAAGGTTTTGCCGGCCCAGCTCGTCCTGTTGGCCATGGGTTTTCTGGGACCGGAACAGCCGTTGTTGGATGCGCTGGGCGTCGAGCGCGATGCGCGGAGCAACGCCCGGGCCGAGTTCGAGAAATACACAACGAATCTGAAGGGTGTCTTTGCCTGCGGCGATTGCCGCCGCGGCCAAAGCCTGGTGGTGTGGGCGTTCAACGAGGGGCGCGGCGCAGCGCGCGAATGTGACCGGTATTTGATGGGACAAACCGATTTACCATGAGTAACGGTTGCCCTGAGAAAACAACTTTGCTATTTATCCCGCCATGGCGCACGCTGACCGCATGACGCAGCCGCTCGCGCTCGTTTTTTACGAGAAGCTGATGCCCGGCAGCCAATTGGTGAACCGGCTGCAGGATTTGAATTATCGTGTCCAGGCGGTCAACGACCTGGCGTCGCTGCAGCAATGTGCGCGGAGTGAAGGTCCCTTGTTGGTGATAGCGGATTTGGCAGGCCGGGAGGAGGTTTGCCGCGCCATTGCCGCGTTAAAGGCGGACGCCGCCACACAACATATTCCCGTCATCGCCTTTGCCGGTGATCAGGCAGCGGAATGGCAGGCGGCGGCCCAAAAGGCCGGGGCCACGCTGGCGGTCAGCGAATCGGCGATTATCAATTACCTGCCCCAGTTGCTGAATCAGGCATTGCAACTGGAGTAATGACCCCGGTAAATCCAGTGTTAAGACCGTGTTTAAAAGTTGTGCTTGACGCGGACACAATAACTATTTATTGTCGCGTCATAGGCATGAGTGCATCTGAAAAGTGATCACAGGCACGGCTGGATTTCAGTCGTGTCTTTTTCGCTTCGAAGAGTGCGCCGGGAAGTCAGGAGAGATTATGGCCAGTGGCAAAGTCAAGTGGTTCGATAACAAAAAAGGGTTTGGGTTCATCGCCCAAAATTCCGGGCAGGATGTCTTTGTACATCATTCGTCTATTGTCGGCACGGGATTCAAAACACTGAATGAGGGAGACGATGTCTTGTTTGATGTCGTTGTCAGTGATAAAGGG
>JANWKE010000155.1 GCA_025451535.1 Verrucomicrobiia bacterium | reverse complement strand
TTTAACTTCTGCTAAACTTTGGCGGGTCGTTACAACGCGCGGCGTCGGGCGCTAAATATTTCCCGTCGGTATGAAAGCCGCCACTAAATTGTGGTCGGCACACCGCGGTGCGTTGCCCCCGCCCGCGTTGAGCGGGTGGAACGAATGTCCCCGAAGGCCGGCGAGACCAGCGCCGCTGGACGCGGCGCGGACGGCGCAGCGCGCCGTCCCTACCAACAACAAAGTCAGGTTGTACCCTCCAGTCCCGTCCTGCATTTCATTGGTGGCTCCTACTGGATCGTGGTGCTGGCCACGTTGTGGTGCAAACGGGTCCGTTTTGCTTATTCGCTCTACGACTGCATGCTGTCTGGTCAAGCCACCGGGCTGAAGGCCCGGCTGCGACCGCACTTGAAGAACCTGTTGCACCGGGCCGCCGCCACGGGCCGCCTCGAGTTCACCTGTGAGAATGAATTGCTCCATGAGGGAATCACGGCCCTGGTCGGGCCGCATGTTCACGTCATCCCCTATGCCATCGATGATACGGAAGCGTTGCCTTCCCGGGAGGAAGCCCGGCAGCGGTTGGGGCTGCCACCACACGAAAAAATCATCCTCTTTTTCGGGACACATCGCCGGGAGAAGGATTATCACACCGCTTTGAAGGGCTGTCTGGCCCTGCCCCAACCCCCGCTGGCCTTTTTTGTCGGCAAGGTGATTTCTTCCAACGATCCCCGCCAGGCGGTCGCGGATTGCGGCTATCCCAATGCGCGGATCGTGAACGAGTTTGTTCCGGAAGAAATGACCAAATACTATTTCGCGGCGGCGGATGTGGTCGCCCTGCCGTATGAAGCCAATTTTTCGCGCGGCTCCGGGGTCCTGATTGAATGCTGCCGGCACCTGCGGCCCATGATTGCCTCGGCCACGCCTTATTTTTCGGCGTTTCTCTTCCGCTACCGCTGTGGCGTCATCTATGTCTCCTCGGACAGCGCATCCTTCGCCCTCGCTGCGCGAAGCTTGCTGGCCGACAATATAAAATATCTAGCCGGGCTCGAGCAGGCGCGGCGCGACCATTCCTGGAATGCCGCCGCGAATCAATACATTGAGCTATACGAAAGCCTGCGGGCAGCAGGAAAGGCTTCAGCGACAAGTTGACTTCAGTTTGTGTGTATCCCGGATCCTCGCGAAACCTGAAACACCTGCGTGATTCAACTCAAAATAATCCCCTCTATTTGGCAGAGAAAGTGATTTGTACATTGCCTGTTCTCGTCATCCCGCAACAGTGTGAGACGGATCGTTACTAAGATTGCGTGCACCAAGGCAGGTGCCTCGCCGGGCGAGAGGCGGACGGCGCAGCAAGACGATCTGATGAGGCTTCAATTTATAAAGGTCTCGCATATTGAACTAACAACCGGTGCCATATTCTCCCTGAATATGAAAAATGAGGGCTCGCTGCACGTGTTTAGTCATTGCATTGTCGTCAAGTTGGCGAGAAAAGACCTAAAACAGAAGCACCGTGGTATGGGAATAGTTTCCGGAAAAGACCGGTTTCCAGAGCTATTGTAATTCTTGTTCCCAATAGTTTTTGCGAAAAATTGCTTAGAAACGGAAGCACGGTCGCATCCGTACCCCATTCTACAAGTTTTAACCCACAGTGGCGCTCTGCAAGGTTTAACAGGTGCCAATGATCCCAAGATTGCAAATGACCCTCGTTACACTCCATCAGATCAATTTTCCGCCTGAACATGCGGTGCAAATACCTGAGATTGGGAACAGCAAGCACAACGTACTCGCGAGAAATTTTTGAAAGAGCGGTCAAAGTTTGCTTTGGATTGTCCACATGCTCTAAAACATGAAAGCAAGTAACCACATCGAAAGATTTGGAGCCGAATTGTCCCAAGGGATCCAAAGGATTTAACTTGCAGGCCATTCCGTATCGTGAAGATAATTTTATGCATTCAGGATCGATATCCGTGCCTTGGACTTCGAACCCGGCTTTGCTTGCGTATTCGAGGCACTCTCCCCGACCGGAACCATAATCTAACAGACTCTTTCCTTTGGAGGAGCAATACTTGAGAAGCAAGTCCAAACCTTTTTTTTTCCAAAGATTTTCGTAATAGCAAAACCGGTTGGTTTTCTCATCTATTTGGTAAGGCAAATGTTGCATATGAATGGTTGGTAATTTTCACCATCGATGCCCATAGTTAAATACAGGCTTTTCGCCGGTCTTTCTTTAAATGACGCCGTTCATTTTGATTTAATTTGGCGGCCCAGAGTACCCAACGGTGTTTTGGCAAAATTGCGGCGTCTTTTTGAAACAAGCGACATGCTCTTAAACCTCAAAATTCCAGAAATAGTCTTGTTTGGTTGTGGCAAGTAGGTCCATATCAAAAATTGAATAAGAAATTTTTCGGTCTTCAACAAGCAGAATCCAAATTAAGACCCTGCCCCATGTTGACCGCGCTTGACCGACGCGGCTTCCTTACACCACACTTTGCATAGAATGATGATTTTCCGGCGGCTATTCCCGTCCCACTTGCGCAAACCCGGTGCGCTCTTCGAACGGCTGCACAACTCCGCGGTTGTATGGTCGTGGATTTTCAACGGGATCAGGCTCGTTTCGGGAATTGTGCTATTGCCGCTGGTCCTCCGCGAATTGTCCACGGCGGATTTGGGGATGTATTATGTTCTGTTGAGTCTTGTGGCCTTGGCACCAATTATTGATTTCGGGTTCGGGCCGACCGTCGGACGGTTCGTCAGCTATGCCATGGGAGGCGCGGAAACCCTCCAGGCCCAGGGCGTGGGAATGCCGGCGACCTCGTCCGAGCCTAATTATCCTTTGCTCTGGCAACTCTTGCAGGCCACCCGCATTTTGTACCGATACCTGTCGCTGGTGATCTTCGTTGTCCTCGGCCTTTGGGGCACCTATCTCGTGGAACTGCGCATCAGCGAAACCAGTTCAACCCTGATTACCCGGCTGGCCTGGGCCGTGACCCTGGCCTCCACGGTCTTGGACATTTACTGGAACTGGTGGACAACTTATCTGGTCGGCCTGAATGAGGTAAGGGTCGTTTCGCGCATCGGCGTGCTGGCCATGTCGGTCAAGTTTGTCGTGGCTGCGGCGCTGCTGTTGAGCGGCGCCGGCCTGATGAGTATTCCCATTGCCAGCCTGCTCAGCAGCGCGCTGCAGCGCGGCTTGGCGCGCCGGGAATGCCTGGCCCGGCTGAAGGGCCATCCGCTACCTGCCGAGTTTGATGTCAAAAAACAGCTTCGCATCTTGTGGCCGAACAGCTGGCGTCTGGGGGTGTTGTTTGTGAGCAGTTACCTCACCCTCAACGCGAACACCGCCATCTGCCTCGCTGCCTTTGGTCTGGCGGCGAACGCCCGTTACGGCCTCTCGATTCAAGTGATGAGCATCGCCATCGGCATGGCCTCCGTCTGGACGCTCACCAAGTGGCCGCTCATCGCCCAATACCAGGCCCGGCACGAACACGCCGCCCTGCGTGCCATTCTCCAGCCGCGGGTCTGGCTGCAAACCCTCACCTTTCTGCTCCTGGCCGGGGCCGTGGTTTTGCTCGGCCCGGTACTTTTGCAGCATTTCGGCAGCGGCAAACAATTGTTGCCCCTGCCCTGGATGCTGCTGCTGGCGCTGTATATGTTCTTTGAAATGCAGTTTTCGTTGTGGACGACGCTGATCGCCAGCGAAAATCGCCTGCCACATTTGTGGGTGACGTTGGCTACCAATATTTTCAGTCTGATGCTTTCTCTCTCTCTGGTTTATTTCTCCCCGCTTGGTTTGGGGGCTCTGGTGCTCGGGCCGCTTCTGCCCGGCTTGGTCTTCAATTACTGGTACTGGCCGCAGTTTGCCGCCCGGGGGATTGGGACCACACTGTTCCGTTTCCTTTTCTTCGGCCCCGTCCAGCACCAGCCATCCAATGCAGCAGAATGAGCCAGGCGCTTCGCGCGTGACATTTCCTGATCAGCCTTTCAATAAAGCGGCATCAGCCGTGCGGTGGTTTCAGAGACCAGCGCTTGGGGGATGTGCGTTGGTCGATCATGCCGTTGGCCCGCAGACTACGCAAGTTGATGTCGCCTGGTCACTCCAGATTCCGGGGCGAGGCGTCGGGCGGCAGTTTCAAACCCTCTGCAGTTTCTCCACGCGCCGCCAGCCAGCTGATGATGCGGTGGATGGCAAAGCTCAAGGCTTCATCCGAGGTCCGCGGCAGCGAGAAACCGGCTTTCCGAAGTTTCGTGGAATCCATTCTGGATTGCGGAACGTCTCCCGGCCAGCCCGCAACAGTATCCCCGTAGGAGATTTTCGTCCGGCCCTTGAATCCCAGCTGGTCAATCAATTCATTCGCAATGAACCGCACCGACGTGGCGGCATCCGGCGCGACGTTGAAAACGTCGAATTTCCCTGCTTCCAGTTCCGCGCAGCGTTTTGCGCCGAAAATGAGAGCATCCACCAAATCACGCACATAGACATAAGGTTTGGCCTGGTGACCGTTTCCCAGGACCTTCAGCTTCTGCGAATTTTTCGCCAATTGCCGGATGAAATCGTAAATCACGCCATGGGTGGTGCGTTCGCCGACGATGTTGCCAAACCTTAAAATGATGCCGCGCAGTCCAAAGCTGCTGCAAAAACCAGTGATGAGCGCTTCCGAGGCGACCTTGCCCGCCCCATAAAGGCTGACCGGCAGGCATGGGCCCAGGGCTTCATGCGTCACAGTCGTACCCACATCGCCATAAACGGTGCCGGAACTGGAAAAGACAATTCGCGGCACATGATGGCGCCGCATGGCTTCCAGGACGTTGTAGGTGACAATCGTTTCCTGTTCGAGATCCAGACGGGTATTGTCCAAACCCCAGCGGGCGTCGGGGTTGGCCGCCAGATGGAAGACCTGTTCAACGCCCCGAAAATGCGGCGCGGCTTTTTTAGAGTCCAGAAGGTCCAGCTTATGGACTTTCAGCCGGGAATTTTTTGCGTGTTGAGCCAGGTGCTCGCGCCGGCCGGAGGAAAAATTGTCCAGAACCCTGACTTCTTTCGTTGCCGGGTCAGCCAGCAGAGAATCAATCAAGTGCGATCCGATAAAGCCTGCGCCGCCGGTAACCAGACAGGTTGCATTTCGTTTGATCTTCATGCCGTTGACCGTTCTAGGCTACGCGAGGGAGCTCTTTAATCAAACTGAAACCACCTGTTGGTATGCCGGCACGAGCACTTCGGCGTTTGGCTTCATCTGACGAAGCGTCTCGGCATGGGCGAGACATTGCGATTCTTCGCCGTGAATGCAGAAGATCCGGCGGACATTGCCGGTGATTTTCTGAACGTAGCTCCTCAATTCGTTTTTGTCGGCATGGCCGGAATAGGTGTCAAGTGAAACCACGTTGGCGCGGACGTCACACGGGTCGCCAAAGATGTTCACGGGTGATTTGCCCCGGGTGATCTGGTCGCCCAGTGTGCCTTCGGCGCAATAGCCGATGAACAGGACCAGATTCTTTTTGTCGCCGATGTTATTTTTCAGATGATGCCGGATGCGCCCGGCCTCGCACATGCCGGAGGCGCTGATAATGACCATCGGCTCGGGGCGATCGTTGAGTTTTTTGGAATCTTCGGCGTCGCTGATGTAGGTGAGGTTCGCCATGCCAAAGGGGTTTTCCTGTTCGCGCAGGAACTTTTTGATCGTGTCGTTGAAACATTCCGTGTGCCGGCGGTACACCTCCGTCGCGTTCACGCTTAACGGGCTGTCCACGAAAATCGGCACGCGTGGCAGGCAGCCGCTATCCGTGATCTGGTGCAGCACATAGACAATCTGCTGCGTGCGCCCGACGGAAAACGAGGGGATGATGACCCTGCCCTTCTGGTTGAGCGCGCCGCCAACAAGCCGGCAGACGGTTTCGTCGGCGTCCTGGCGGACAGCGTGTTCGCGCCCGCCGTAGGTGGATTCGATTTGCAGATAATCCACATTTTCGACCGGCACGGGGTCGCGGAGAATTTCATCGCCGCCCCGGCCCACATCGCCGCTGAAGAGCCAGCGGAATTTTCGCCCGCCTTCGCTTATGTCCAGCACCACCTGCGCGGAGCCGAGAATGTGCCCCGCGTCCTTGAACGCAACGGTCACACCCGCCACCGGCGAAAATGAATTGTCGTAGGGATGACCGGCGAGTTGTTTCACGGCTTTTTCGGCGTCGGGCACGCGGTAGAGCGGTTCGACGGGCGGCTGATGTTTTTTGGCGCGCCATTTGGAGACGAAGACGGCGTCCTGCTCCTGAATGCGGGCCGAATCAATGAGCATGATGCCGCACAGGTCACGCGTGGCGTCGGTGCAATGGATCGGGCCGTCGTATCCCTGTTTGGCGAGGTTCGGCAGATTACCGGAGTGGTCAATGTGTGCGTGGCTCAGGACCACGGCGTCAAGCTGGCGCGGGTCAAAGGGGAAGCAACAATTACGCTGCGTGGTCTCCTCGCGATGGCCCTGGAACAGGCCGCATTCGAGCAGCAGGCGTTTGCCGTTGACTTCCAGCAGATACATCGAGCCGGTGGTGGTGCGGGTGGCGCCCAAAAAGTGGATTTTCATGTTTTCTTTACGATTTATGATTTACGCGCCGGCGGCAATTTCGGATGGATTCGTAAATCGTCAATCATAAATCGCAAATTACGAGTGCCGGTAGGTGATGCGGGCCTTGTTCAAATCGTAGGGTGACATTTCGACGTTGACCTTGTCGCCGACGCTGATGCGGATGAAATTCTTCCGCATTTTGCCGGAGATGTGCGCCAGAACCTCATGACCATTCGGCAACGCCACCCGGAACATCGTGCCGGGCAGCACTTGCGTTACGCTGCCGGATAATTCAATTGGTTCTTCTTTGGGCAAAGTTGAATTTGCAGACACTAATGCCAGCCGGCGGGCCTGAAATCAACCCATTTTTCACCGTTAAAATCGCAGTGGACATTTGCCGACAATTCGCTAAATTCAGCGGATTCGTTATGAAAAGTGAAACCACCAATACTGTTTTAACCCTGGTGCTGGCCGTCGTGGTGCTGGCGAGCGTGCTTTTCGCATTGCAAAGCATTTTTCGCTCGCGCCAGCTTCGCAACCTTCAGGCCCAGACCATCGCCTGTCAGAGCAACCTCAACCGCTTGAATCTTTTGCTGAACGAGGCCCTCGTTTACGGGAAAGTGCATCCGGATATCAACCACGTTATTCAACCTTTTGAAGCGAAACCCGCGACCCGTTGATTACCATGAACGAACCTCAAACGAACTCTCCCGCCCCGGACGATCTGGCCGGCCAGGTTGCGTCACTGCGCCGTCAAATTACCCACCTGCTCCTGGTGCTGATTGTCATCAGCGGCACGCTGGCGACGTATTTATTTTATCAAGCTCACACGTTTGGCAACGACCTCGGCACGTTGGAACCGCAAGCCCGCGAGGTCATTCAGAATTACAATAAAAATCTCCCCAATATCCAGAAATTCGTCCAGGCGCTCGTCACTTACGGCCAGGCGCACCCGGACTTCCAGCCCATTTTGAAAAAATACGGCATTCCGCTGACGCCGGCTGGGGTCACCAATTCCGCGCCTAAGCCGTAACCGCCACCAGCCGCGCGCCGCAGTTGGGGCAGAAATTGGATTGCGGCGGGCAGCTTTTCCCGCAGGCCGGACAAGCCACGTGCGCATTCTTATGCTGCCGATGGATCATCAGATTCCGGGTGTACGGCAGCCAGGTGAACGCGTAGGCAAAAATGAAAACGGAATCCTGCTGGTGAATTGAGTAACAAAGAAACGTCAGCGAACCGACGAGGCTTAACCACCAGAACGCCTGCGGCACCACGACCCGCTTCTTTTTTTCCGTGACATACCATTGGACCAGAAATCGCGACGAAAAAATCGCGTTGCCCAACCAGCCGACGGCCTTCCAGAAACCCCAATCGATGCCGAACAATTTACCGTTGTGCCAGATGAGGTCGTTCCAGATGAGATGGGTCAGCCAATCCATAATGGCCGCAGCTTAATGCAATGGAACGAAGTTCAAAGTTCAAAGTTCCCGGTTTAAAGTCCGCAATTGCGGATCAAATGAACTTTGAACTTGAAACATGAACCCTTGAACTGAAAATCAGCCGCCCGCGACGATTTTGACGATCTCCAGGCGGTCGCCCGCGTTGAGGGTACGGCGGGAAAATTCCGAGGGTGCCACCGCTTCGCCGTTGTGCTCCACCACCACGCTGCGCGGCGGGAGCTTTTGCGCGACGAGAAATTCCTCAACCGAGCACGGCAGTTTCGCCTCCATTGGCTTTCCGTTGGCAATGACCGACGAATTCATAATTCAAAACATCCAACAACCAACATTGAACACCGAACATCCAATTTCTCACGCCGGGATTTCATTGGAGGTTGGGCGTTGGATGTTCGATGTTGGTTGTTCCCGCTTCAAGTTGTCAGCGCCAGGTCCCAATCCTTCCAGACCGGTTCGTAGCCGAGCTGGCGAATCCGTTCCGCCACCTCGCCCGGCGAACGTTCGTCAGCGACGTCAAATTGCCCGGTGGCATTGGTCAATGGGCGGGGCGGGGCGGCTGACGGGCCGCCCGTTTTAGATTCGGCCCGCGCGGACGCTTGCCCCACCGTTGCCCATTCGCTGGCGCCCAGTTCCACGATGCGTCCGCGCACGGTCTGGTGCAATTTTTCCCGGCCGGCGCCGGTGTAACCGCCGGGTTCGGTATGACTGCCCGCGCTGATCAGCGTGATGCCCAACGGAATCAGGCCGTCGCGCAATTTTGACGGTTCACGGGTGGAAAGGACCAGACCGGCATCGGGGAACATGATGCGGAAGGCGCAGACGAGCTGTGCCAGGTCGCGGTCGCTCATGGGCGTGAGCGGCTGAAATTCACCGGCACAAGGACGCAACCGCGGCAGGGAAATGGTCAATTGCGCCTTCCAGCAATTCCGCAACAAATAATCCGCGTGCGCGGCGACACTGATGGCCTCGTAGCGCCAGTCGGCCAGGCCGTAAAGCGGGCTGATGCCGAGCCGCCGGAAGCCCGCGGCGTAAGCGCGTTCCGGCGTTTCGAGCCGCCAAGCAAAATTTCGCTTCGGCCCGGCGGTGTGCATTTGCGCGTAAACGGCGCGGTCATCGGTTTCCTGATAAACCACCAGCCCGTCCGCCCCCGCCGCCACCAGCGGATGGTATTCCGCTGTTTCCAGCGGTCCGACTTCCAACGACACACTGGGGATTGCCTCATGCAGGGCGCGAACACAATCTTCGAGGTAAGCCGCCGAAACAAATTTCGGATGCTCACCCGCGACGAGCAGGACATTGCGGAACCCCTGTTCCTTAAGCGCCCGGGCCTCGCGTTTCACCTCATCCAGCGACAGGGTGACGCGCAGGATCGGGTTATCGCGCGAGAAGCCACAGTAGCGGCAGTTGTTGACGCATTCATTGGAGAGGTAGAGCGGGGCGAAGAGACGAATCACCTTGCCGAAACGTTGCTGGGTCAATTGGTGCGAACACCGGGAAAGCGTTTCGAGCAATTCCGCCCCTGCCGGCGAAATCAACGGCGCAAAATCCGTCAGCGATAACCGGGGTTTGGCCAGACTCGCGCGCGCCGCTGGCACGTCCACCCGCAAGGATTTTTGTACCAGCGACGGTATGGGCAGGGAATTGAACTCAGCAACAAAACTCATGATTTAATCATAACAAGCCGGCCCGCAAAGTCGAGTGAACGAAGCGTGGGAATGGGTTGTCTCTTAAAATGAAACCCAAGGACAAGGGAGTGGAGTTCCGTTTGGAGATCAAAGTAACTGCGGGGTCGGAGACGGACGTGCGGTTCGCAGGCAAATTCCACCTCCACCGATTGGCGGATCCGGGCGAAGCGGAGGGGCCGGAGCGGAGGGTTCGGGTGTCCAGAAACGTTACAGAATGCCCGCCGGCGACAAGGCATCGGAGGAAACTGCGGTTGGCCGTTATGGACAGCAGGATACAAACAAACGGAGCCATCCGGGCATTGCCAGGTCAAGCCGCCTCTGGTTAAATTGCCCCGGAGATGTGAAACCAAGTGGCCGGACCGTTGTTTAATTGTTGGCACTGAGGCTGCTTGATTTGGATACAATGCGGTTGCGACAGGCAATAAGTGAACAAAACCGTAATCATAGTAACCCGCCTGTTGCGCGTTCACACCGCGTAAAGCAGAAAGAAAAGTAGTATGAAAATTAAAACGTCCCGCAAAGCGGGTTTCACACTGGTGGAAATCATGATTGTGGTGGCCATTATCGGCCTTTTGGCTGCAATCGCGATTCCCAACTTCCTGAGGGCGCGTTCGACTTCACAACAGAATGCGTGCATCAACAACCTCCGTCAGGTTGACGGCGCCATCCAGCAATGGGCTCTGGAAACCGGCGCAAAACCAAATGACGCCGTAACTTCCGGCAACATTCAACCTTACATGGGTCGCGGCACGAGCGGAACATTGCCCTGGTGCCCGCTGGATGCGACCAAGACCTTTGGGACCAGCTATACCATCGTTGACGCCTCGACCGCCCCGGCGTGCGCGATCCAACCTAATGGTGTAAACGGTCAATTCGTACACGCCTTGCCAGTTGGTAATTAAGCCATTGGCTAAAACAAAGTCATTCACGAGGCCCGAGGTTCTTGCTTCGGGCCTTTTTATTTCACCAGGTGGTAATTGCAGCGAGGATGATGATTTGTCTGGCCTGTCGCACGGATTCTGGTATTGGAAAAACACATGGACGCCATTCTGCGTACGGAAAATCTTAGTGTCGAATATCGCACGCGGGGTTTGCGGCAGGAAACCAGGCCTGCCTTAAAGGGATTGAATCTTTCGGTCAGTGCCGGTGAAGTCTTCGGCTTCCTCGGCCCCAACGGAGCAGGCAAGACCACGACGATCAACGTATTGCTTGGCTTTATTCCGCCGACGCGCGGCGCGGCCTATCTTTTTGGCATCGACGTGCGCCAGCCCATCGCCCGCCAGCGTATCGGTTATCTGCCGGAGATGACCTATTACTACAAATTTCTCACCGCGGAGGAATTGCTTCGCTTTTACGCGCGTATTTTTGCCCTGCCAGCCCCGGAAGCCGGCCGGCGGATTGACCAGTTGCTGAAGCTGGTTGAACTGAACCCGGTGCGCAAACGGCTTATTAAGACCTATTCCAAAGGCATGCAACAGCGGGTCGGCATCGCCCAGGCGCTCATCAACAATCCGGACCTGCTGATTCTGGACGAACCCACCAGCGGGTTGGACCCGTTGGGCCGCATGAAAGTCCGCGAAATCATTCAACGCCTGAAAAACGAGGGCAAAACTGTTTTCTTCTCCTCGCATGAATTGGGCGAGGTGGAAACCATCTGCGACCGTGTGGCCATCATCCATCAAGGCGAACTCAAGGCGGTGGGCGGGGTGGATGAAGTCATCGGTTCGAATCATTCCAACCTGGAAAAGGCGTTTTTGGACATCATCGGCTATCAGCCGCAATCCGCGTTATGAACACCATCTGGGCATTGACCGGCGTGGTCATCAAGGAACTTTACCGGCGCAAAGACTTTTACGTGTTGTTCGTGCTGACGGCGCTGCTCACCATTGCGGCCGGCAGTGTGCGATTCTTTCAGGACCCCAATATCGTACGGTACGTGAAAGACCTCTGCATGCTGCTCATCTGGATTTCCGCCCTGCTCATCACCATCGCGACAGCGGCGCGGCAAATTCCCGCCGAACGGGAAAACCGCACGATTTTTCCGCTGTTGGCCAAGCCGGTCACGCGGGGACAGGTCATTCTCGGGAAATTTTTCGGCTGCTGGCTGGCCAGCGGCACCGCCCTGGCCGTGTTTTATCTCTTTTTTGCGGTCATCACCGGCTCCCGCGAGCACTACTGGCCGGTGTTGGATTATCTGCAGGCGTTTTTGCTGCAATGGATCATGCTCGGGATCGTGACGGCGATGACATTGCTCGGCTCGATTATTTTTGCCGCGCCATCGTCCACGGTTACGATTCTGTTCATCGTGGTCGCCGGCATTTTGTTCCTGGGTCGCCACCTGAACACGGTTGCGCTGCACAATGCCGAACCGTTGCGCAGCATCATTTACACGATTTATTTCATTATCCCGCATTTGGAACTGTTTGACGTCCGCGAGCGGGTGGTCAACGACTGGGGTTTGGTGAACTGGCTGGTCTGCGGACTGGCCGCGCTCTATGCGGCGGCCTATACCGGCCTGTTTTTACTGTTGACCTGGCTGGCCTTCCGCCGAAAAAGTTTGAACTGATGAAAAGAATCCCGCCCGGCTGGTGGCTGGCGCTGCTGCTGGCAGTGTGTTTCACGCTGGCGACGTTGTTCGTGCCGCGCGCCGGGTGGTGGAACGACGTGCCGCGCGCTGCGGCTTGGAACGGAAGCCAGTCGGCCGGAGACAACGTCTTTAAGCTGCTGCTGGGTGAGGGACGCCGGCTGTTTGCAAATCAATTTTTTGTGATGGCCGATGCCTATTTTCACAGCGGCTATTACCCGTCCATTTTTGACCGGCAGGAGACCGAACACGACGTGGCGACCCCGGCTCACGGGCAAGCCGAGGATGAGTCATCAACCAGCGACGATTTTTTAGGTCCGCCCCCGGATTGGATTGCGGCCCTGGACCGCCGGTTTGTTCCCAACCGGCACACGCACTTGAGTTCCGGTGGGGCATCCGGCCACATGAAAACATTGGAAGTGCAGGAAATTCTGCCGTGGTTGAAACTTGCCTCCGACATGAATCCACAAATGATTGAAACTTACACGGTCGGAGCTTACTGGTTGCGCCGCCTCCATAAGCCCGCAGAAGCCCGGGACTTCCTGCTCGATGGACTGCGCAATAACCCGGGTAACAATGAACTTCTGTTCGATCTGGGCTGGCTTTACGAGGAGAATTTTCACGACGCCAATCGCGCCCGCCACGTCTGGCTGGCGGGTCTGCGCTCCTGGGACAAGGAAGATGCGGCGGCCAGACGAGATCCCGCCAACCAGCTCGCCTTCGAGGAAACCGCCATGAATCTTGCGTTCCTGGAAGAAAGCGAAAAGCACTGGACGCAAGCCATCCAGTATCTGGAATCCGTCAGGCAGGTTTCACCGGATCCGGCTGCCATTCAAAAACAAATTGACCGGGTCAAACAGCAAATGGGCGTCCCACCTGCCACGGCCAAACCCTGAAGCATTCGATTTGTTTTCTGCCGGGCGGTCTGGTTTAATGATCTGCAATGAAAGCCCGGCAGGCAAAAATCACGCGGAACACCAAAGAAACCCGCATTGCCGTCAGCCTCAACCTGGAGGGCAAGGGCAAATCATCGGTCAAGACCGGCATCCCCTTTTTCGACCACATGCTCACGCTGTTCGCGAAACACGCGACGGTGGATTTGGAGCTTCGTTGCGCCGGTGATCTGGAAGTGGACGCGCACCACACCGTCGAGGACTGCGGTATCGGGCTGGGGCAGGCTTTTGCCACCGCGCTCGGCGATAAACGGGGCATTTGCCGCTACGGCGCCGGTTTTCATCCCAAAAATCCGTTTACCGGCGAGGCTTACGTGCCGATGGACGAATGCCTCGCGCGCTGCGTCAGTGATTTTGGCGGACGCCCGCACCTGGTCTGGCGCGGCCTGGAAGCATTTTCCCAGAAGATCTCCAACGCGGAAAAAAATCAAGACGCCTCGAGTGCGTTCCGTTTCGGGCTGGCCAGGGAATTTTTTCAGGCCTTCGCCAACGAAGCCCGGTGCAACCTGCACCTGGAACTGCTCTATGGCGACGAGCCGCATCACATTGTCGAGGCGCTGTTCAAGGCCTTCGCCCGCGCGGTGGATGCCGCCTGCCGGCGCGATCCGCGCATTACCGGCCGGTTGCCGAGCACGAAGGGAAAATTGTAAGAGGAATATTGAAAGCGCCCCGCAGTTTCCCGCGGGGCGCTTTGTGTTTTAGAATTTTTCAAGAACCGACGCTGGCCAGTTCCTCGTTGTTTTCCACGTTCACAATCTTGAACTGCTCGGCGTGCATGCCGGTGTCGGCGCGGAACGATAGCTTGCCGAAATAACGTTTCTCCATCTCGATGAGATGTTTTTCGTCCTCGGTCCGAAGCCGGTCGAGCACGGTGGGATGCACGACGATGCGCAATTGAAAATCCGATTCGTCGCGCGTGCGGTTCTTCAGGATTTCCTGGAGCTTGCGTTGAATCTCGACGCTCATGGTCACGACGCTTTTCACCTTGCCGCGGCCTTTGCAGTACGGACAGTCGTCGTAGACCGCCGAGCGCACGCTTTCGGTGTGGCGTTGGCGCGTCATTTCCATGAGGCCAAGTTGGGAAATCGGCAGGATATGCGTCTTGGCCTTGTCCCGGCGCAGGCCATCCTTCACGCGCTGGTAAACCTGCTGCTGGTCGCGCCGGCCCTTCATGTCGATGAAATCGAGCACGATCAGGCCGCCCATGTTGCGCAGGCGCAGTTGGCGGCAGATCTCCTCGGCGGCTTCGAGGTTCACCCGCAGGATGGTGGATTCCTGGTCGCGGCTGCCCTTGTGCCGGCCCGTGTTCACATCAATCGCCACCAGGGCCTCCGTCTCGTCAATGACGATATAACCGCCGCTTTTTAAATGGACCTGGCGTGAAAACGTGTTCTCCAGTTGCTTCGTGATATTGAACCGATCAAAAACCGGCTGTGCGTCCGCGTAAAGTTTCACCTTGTTGGCGGCGCGCGCGGAGATTTTTGAAATCATTTCGCGCATTTGCTCATAGGCCTTTTGCTGGTCCACCACAATCCGTTCCACGTCCTCCGTCAAAAAGTCGCGCACGGTGCGCGCGATCAAATCCGGCTCCTGGAAGACGCAGGTGGCCATCGGTTGCGACTTGATGTGTTCCTGTACGTCACGCCATTCCTCGAGCAGGAGGGCAAGGTCGCGCACGAAATAACGTTTCTGCTGCCCTTCCCCGGCGGTGCGCATGATGACGCCCATGCCCTCCGGAATGGACAGTTCCCGCAGGATCTTTTTGAGGCGTTTGCGCTCCTCCTGGTTTTCAATCTTGCGCGAAATGCCGCTTTGATCGGAATTCGGCAACAGGACGAGATAACGACCGGGCAACACGAGGTTGGTGGTAACGCGCGGGCCCTTGGTGCCAATCGGCCCCTTGGTAACCTGCACGATGATTTCGCTGCCGGGCGGGTAAAGCCGCGGGATGTCCTTTTGCGTGATCTTGGGCCGGGCGGGCCGGCGGCCTTCGCGTTCGACGATTTCCACGCCGCTGTCGAATTGATTCGGCACGATGTCCCAGTAGTGCAGGAACGCATTCTTCTCGAAGCCGATGTCCACAAACGCGGCCTTGAGGCCGTCTTCCAGGTTGCGGACTTTGCCCTTGAAAATGCTGCCGACGAGCCGTTCCTCGGTGGTGCGCTCAATGTTGAATTCCTCCAGCTTGCCTTCTTCGAGCACGGCGACGCGCGTTTCCAGCGTCTCGGCGTTGATGACAACTTCCTTGTGAATCTTGTGTTCCGGGCGGATGAGCCGCTGGACTTTTTTCACAAGGTTGGTCGCGGCCAGTTTGATGGCGTCCAGGACGCCCCTGGGTTGTTCCGGCAAGGCCACGGGTTCAAACGCTTTTTCCGGCTCCGCCCGCGCGGGCGTTTCGGGATGGGGCTCGCGGAAATCCTTTTTGGCCGGGCCGGGTGGCGGCTCGGCCGTTTCCGGAGTTCCCTGCGGAGGCAACCCGGCGGCCAGGTTTTCCGCGCGTTCAATTTCGTGCGCATGCCGTTTTTCAAACAAACGCTCGGCGCCGCCCTGTTCGCTGACCACCTCCGCGCGCGCCTGGATGGCTTCGCGGTCGGTCTTTTGCGGCGACTGGCCGAGGCCACCCTTGGGGCGGAACCGCATGCCGCGGCGCCGCCGTGAAAAATTATTATTACTCATAGAATGTCAGTATCCTTTCCGATAGATGTGTACGTTTTGCATCAAGCCGACAGCGATTAACGAGCCAAGCACTGAGGACCCGCCGTATGAAAGCAGCGGCAGCGGTACGCCCGTCACGGGCATGATGCGGATGTTCATGCCGATATTGATAAAAACGTGGCTGAAGATGAGCGTCACCACGCCCACCGCCACAAGCCGGCCCAGCCGATCGCGCGCCTGCCCGGCGATTCTCAACCCTGTGAAGAGAACCAGCGCGTACAAGGCGAGCACCAGCAGGCTGCCGACAAATCCTTCCTCCTCGGCAATCACGGAGAAAATGAAATCATTGTGGGCCACGGCCCGCGGCAAATAACCCAGGGCGTTCTGGGTCCCCTGCCGCCAGCCTTTGCCCGTCAGCCCGCCGGAGCCGACGGATATCAGCGCCTGCCGGACGTTGTACGCATCGTCCAACTGCTGTTGCCGGAGGCGTTGCAACTGTGCCGGGGCGGCGTTCGGTGAAGCAAAATCCGTGTAATTCCTTCCAAAATAGACCAGCAACCGGTCGCGTTGGTACGGTTCCATGGAAATCTGCCACCAGCCCGGCGGCACAAACACCACGTCCACCAGGAACAACGCGGCCAGCAAACCCACCGCCCCGACCAGTTTCAACAGATAGCGTTTGGGGGTGCCGGCGACGTACATCATCACCAGCCCCGTTGGCAGCAAAACCAGCGCCGAACCCAGATCCGGCTCCTTCAAGGTCAGGGCAAACGGCAGCAGCAGCAGCCCGATGCCCTTCCAGAAGTTCCCCGGCAGCCGCAATTCATCCGCCGGCCGGCTGAGGAAATGTGCCAGGGCCAGGATGAATGCGAGTTTGGCAAATTCGGACGGTTGAAATTGGAACGGGCCGAGATCAATCCAGCGCCGCGCGCCAAAACGCATCGAGCCGATGTGCGGAATCAACACGACAAACAGACAGAAAATCGTCGCCCAATACGCCACGAACGACCAGCGGGCGAGAATGTGGTAATCCAGCAGGCACAACGCCGCACCGGCGCCGATGCCGAGCGCGTACCAGACCAGCTGCCGCAGCCAGGCCTGGTCGTACCAGGGTACGGCCGCCATGACCGGATTGGCCATCGTGGCGCTGTACACGAACAGCGTACCGATGATCATCAACCCCACCAGCGCGGCCAGTTGCAACCGGTCGAACCGTTCATGATGTTCTTGATTGAGCAGGGTGGTGGACATCAGTTTGCCCGGGCCAGGTTTTTGGGCGCGCCGGGGTTCGCCTTTTTCACAATTTCTCCGTAAATATCATGAGCAATCGCCGCACAAGTTGCGCCCCAAAAAGTGCGGCCCTCCATCATGACCACGACGGCGTAGCGCGGGTTTTCATAGGGTGCAAACGAGGCAAACCAGGTGGTGCGGTCAATCTCCTGGTTCCGCGAGTTCATGACCTGGGCCGTGCCGGTCTTCCCGCAAATTTGCAGACCGGCCACTTGCGCGGCCTGCCCGGTGCCTTCCTGGGTTTCCGCCAGCATCGCGTCGCGCAAAATTTTCAAATGACGGGCATCGACGCCGAGATGATCTCGCACGACGGCGGTCGGGTAATTGATCACGGCTTCGCCGGAAGCCGGGCCCTGCGGCTCGATGCGCTCGACCAGCCGCGGCCAGAGGATCGTGCCGCCGTTGGCAATGGCCGCATAGGCGACGGCCATTTGCATCGGCGTCACCGCCATTTCCCCCTGCCCGATACAAATGTTTGCCGAGTCGCCATCATGCCAGTCCGTGCTGCTCACCTGTTTCGACGTTGGGAAAATGCCGGGTGTCTCCTGCCGCGTCGGCAGGCCGGTGCGCTCGCCAAAATGAAATTTCTCGGCCATGCGCACCAAATTCTCAATGCCCGCGCGCAGACCGACGGTGATGAAATAGGTATTACTGGAGAAAATGATGGCGCGCCGGAGATTGTATTGGCCCGGCGGGGCCAGATCCGTGATGTGCCGCCGCCCGACATAGACATAACCCGGATTGTCCACAATCGCGTTCGGATCCAGGCCGGCTTCGAGCGCGGCGAGGCCGACGATGGGTTTGAAAATCGAGCCGGGCGCGTAATTTTCCTGCGTGGCACGGTTGATTTGCGGGCGCAATTTGGGATCGGCCAGATACGCCGGATCGTTGGCGGCATAATCCGGGTCGACGGATGGCGATGAAACCATCGCCAGGACGTCGCCGGTGCGCACGTCCATTACCACCACGGCGGCCCGCACGTCGGCGCCCTGCTGGCGTTCGAGGGATTGCGTGGCGGCCTCCTCGATGTCCATGTCCAGCGTCAGCACGACATTTTGTCCCGGCTCGGACGGGTTCAGGATGTTGACCGACTGGCGATAGCCGAGGTTGTTGACCAGCACGGCTTCCGTTCCCGCCCGCCCCCTTAATTCCGCGTCGCAGCCGGCTTCGATGCCGACCATCCCGCGATAATCCGGCAGATAGTAATTGAAGTAGGCGTCTTCGCCTTGCTTGGAACTGTCATCCCGTTGCAGGTAACCGAGCAAATGCCCCGCCGTTTTGCCAAAGGGATAAATGCGGACGGGCTGCAAATCCAGGTTCAGCCCCAGAGTGCCGGTGTATTGCTCCTCAAATCGTGCGATCTGGGTGTTGTCAAGATTGGTCAACAGCGGATAAGGCAGGGCGCGCCGGGCTTCGTAGTGGCGGTCGAACACCGCCGCATTCAACTGGAGCGGCTGGCCCAGCCGTTCGCTCACCTGCCGGACCACATCGCTGGCCACGCGGAAACGCGCCTGTTCGTGAAGTTGTTCGCGTTGCTCCGGCGTAAGCGCGAATTGCCGCCGTTCGACTTTCGTCAGCGGATGGCCCAGTTTTTTCTCCTCCGCGGCGATGCGTTGTTCTTGAACGGTACGCATCCGCGCGAGCGACTGGCCATACGCGGCATCGAACTGCTTTCGCAGGTCGTCGAGATAAAGTCCGAGGTTGTATTGCGGATGATTTTCGGCCAGCACGCGGCCGTTGCGGTCGAGAATTTTCCCGCGCACGGCGGGAATGCGCACCGTGCGATAGGACTGGGTTTCCAGATGGCTTTCATATTCGCGCGCGGAAACAATCTGCACCCACCACAAACCGGCGAGCAGAACAGCCAGACCACTCGCCAGCACCACCGCCACCAGGCGGAGTTGCGGGTCGTTCTTTTTCAGTTCGTCAAAAATCAGCATGTTCTTAACCGCGCCCGCGCCGGATTTCGCGATCCGGGCGGAAACTGGTTTCGGTTCGCGGCTGGTAACCGAGCGCGTGCTGGCACCAGTGGAAAAATTCAAAAAGAATCGGGGTCGCGACGGCACCGCCCGCCGTCATGACCAGCCATTGCCAGAGGGAACCCCAACCCAGCAACGGTTCCTGGCCGCCGGTCAGCAGCAACAGCACGCACAAGGCCGGCGCCAGGGCGCTGGCCAGGGCACCGAGGACGAATTGCGCAAAGGGCAACTCGCGCAAAATCAGTTCGCGCTGCAAATAAATCACAAAGCCAATGGCAAAGAGCGGCAGGATGCTGACCCCGAGGGGATTCGCCGATAACGCGTCAAACCACAGCCCGCCGAGCCCGGCCAGCAGCGAGACGGTCACGATGTCCGCGTTTAAGGCCGTGTACACCATGAGCCCGGGCAGCAAGTCCACCTGCGCGCCCAACCAATGACGCAGCAAGGGAAATGCCGCTTCACCGAACACGGCGAGATACGCGGCGGCCAGAATCAGGATGGTATTGAAAACATTCATGGGAAAAGCACCCATACTTGATCCAGCGCCCCCAGGTTGGCGGCCAGTTTCACGCGCGCCTCGGTGTAAAGTCCGAATTCGACCGTTTGCGAATCCACCACCTGGCCGATGATAATGCCCCGGGGATAAACTCCGCCCTCGCCGCTGGTAACGACGTTTTGTCCGGGTTTCACAACGGCGTTACCGGAAAGGTAAGTCAATTCGACGAGCGAGTTGTCGAGCGGGCCACTGGCAGTGATGATGCCGATGTCGTGCGCCGGATTTTCCACGAGCGCTGAGACGCGGCAATAGGAATCGCCGAGCAAAACCACCTGCGAACGCGTCAGGCCCACCGCCGAAACGCGTCCCACCAGACCGTCGGCCGTGAGCACCGGCAGGTTTTCCCGGACGCCGTCCCGGCTGCCCAGGTCAATCTGCACGGTGCGCCACCAGTTGGCGGGATCGCGCATGACGACATTGGCGAGTTTGAGCTTCCACGGTGTCTGTCGTTGCCATCCGATCAACGCGCGCAACTGGTCGTTTTCCTGCGCCGTCGCCGCGGCTTGCATCATTTGAATGCGCGACTGCTGTTGGTCGCGCTGGAGCTCCCCGACTTCCCGGAGCAGGGCGCTCCGGGGCATGGCGATATCGGCGGCCGCCACGGGCAGATGTTGCGCGGTATTGAGCAGGCCAAACAACGGCAGGAAGAGACTGCTGACGGCGAGCTTGAGCCGGCTGGTTGCACGCTGGGGCAGGCTGAAAATCAGCAACGCCGCCAGCACCACCACGCCGAGCGCCAGATAATGTTTTTTCTTAAGCATCCTGCTCCGCGGCTGAATTCAACTCAGCCGCCCGCAGGTGAACGGGGCGGGAAATCAATGTTTAATACTTGGCGTTGGTCGCGACGCGCTTGAGGAATTCGATTTCCTGCAAGACGCGACCGGTGCCTTCGGCCACGGCGCTCATGGGATCGTCCGCGAGGTGCACCGGCAATCCGGTTTCCTCGGCCACGAGACGGTCTATGCCGCGCAACAACGAACCGCCGCCCGCCATCACCAGGCCGCGATCCACAAGATCGGCGGCCAGTTCGGGCGGACAACGTTCCAAAGTCAGGCGGATGGACTCCAAAATGCTCGAAAGCGGTTCTTGCAACGCTTCGCGGATTTCCTCGGAACGGATGGTCAGAGTCTTGGGCAGGCCCGAACTCAGGTCGCGGCCTTTGACATCCATGGTCAATTCCTGTTCCAACGGAAACGCGGAGCCAATGCGTATCTTGATTTCTTCCGCAGTACGTTCACCTATCATCATGTTGTAGGCACGCTTCATGTGGGCCGTGATCGTTTCGTCAAATTCGTCCCCGCCCACCCTCAGGCTGCGGCTGAAGACGATGCCCGCCAGCGAGATAATCGCGATTTCGCAAGTCCCGCCGCCGATGTCCACGATCATGTTGCCCGCCGGCTCATGCACCGGCAAACCGACGCCGATGGCCGAGGCCATCGGTTGTTCGATCAAATACACTTCACGCGCGCCGGCGTGAGTGGCGGAATCCTTTACCGCCCGTTTTTCCACTTCGGTGATGCCCGACGGCACCGCCACCACGACGCGTGGCGCAATGAGTTTGCGATGGTGAACCTTCTGGATGAAATGGCGGAGCATGGCCTCGGTGATTTCGAAGTCGGCGATCACGCCGTCTTTCATCGGGCGGATGGCCACGATATTACCGGGCGTGCGGCCCAGCATTCGTTTGGCTTCTTCACCGACTGCCAGCACATTAGTTGTACCCGCCTGAATGGCCACCACAGAAGGTTCGCGCAGGACGATTCCGCGATCCCGCACATAGACGAGGGAGTTTGCTGTGCCCAAGTCTATTCCAATATCGTTGGAAAACAGGCTTTTAAGTTGCGCAAGCATGAATGTGCCCTAACGCCATCCAGTAAATCGGCTGCGCCGCCAAACGTCAAGCGGATTACTGAAATCGTTAAAATCGCCAATTCCTTGCTGGTTTGCAGTAACCCGGCGATCAGACCATCGCCGCCGTTTTCGTCATCGGTTCTCATTGCACAGCATCGGATGGCTTCAATGTTGCCCGAAACAGCGCGTTAAAACTGGTGTTGGAGCGTTAGCTTTCGCGTCGCGGGTGTAACCGAGTGTTTCTTTTCATCATATTCATCCATCTCCAGGCCAGACGCAGGCAGTGACATAACGGATGCGGCCACGAAGAAAATTGACCGGGTTAAATCTGGTTTCCTGCCAAAAACGCTTGATAGGTTCGATTTATTTGCTTACAATGGTAATCTGCGCAGCTAATACAGCTTCTATTTCTTTATTGGAGCGAAAATTATGAAAACGAGAATAAAATCCGCTGTTCATTCCGCGTGTCATCCATTCGGCAGGGTGTTTTGTGTGGGAGCAGTCCTGCTGATTGCCCTCAGTGTGCAGGCGCAGAATCTGTTTGAGGCGGATTTAAACAGCGGCAGCATCTATGAATTCACGCCGGGCGGAACGCAAAGCACCTTTGCCTCCGGCCTGGACGGTCCCGTTGGATTGGCATTCAACCGCGCGGGCGATTTATTTGAGGCGGACCAGTTAAGTGGCAAGGTATATGAATTTACTCCTGGCGGAGCGCGAAGCACCTTTGCTTCCGGGTTGAATTATGTTTATGGACTGGCCTTTAACAGCGCGGGAAACCTCTTTGTGGGATCGGGTAACATCAGCAGCGGCAGCATCTATGAATTCACGCCGGACGGAACACAAAGCACCTTTGCTTCCGGCTTGGATGCTCCTTCCGGGCTGGCCTTTAACAGTGCGGGCGATCTGTTTGAGGCAGACTCCGGCAGTGGCAACATTTATGAATTCACGCCAGACGGAGCGCGAAGCACCTTTGCCTCCGGACTGAGTTCTCCTTTTGGGCTGGCCTTTAACAGCGCAGGTGGTCTGTTTGAGGCAGATTACGGCAGCAGTAACATATTTGAATTTACGTCCGGCGGGGCTAAAAGCACCTTTGCTTCCGGCTTGGATCGTCCTTCCGGGCTGGCCTTTAACAGTGCGGGCGATCTGTTTGAAGCGGATGTCTTCACGGGCAACGTCTATGAGTTTACGCCGGGTGGAACGCAAAGCACCTTTGCCCCAGGGTTGGATCGTTCTGTTGGATTGGCTTTCCAACCTGTACCCGAACCCTCGGCTTTGGCGTTGCTGGTGGTCGGTGCGACCGCACTCCTTGTGCCCCGCCGCCGCCGCTCCTGAACGGGAACTGCCTCATCGGATTCAGGAAGACAGAATCCCATTAATACAACGTATACGCGGACTTTGTTGGCGGAACTGGTGTGCGTTTAAGTTGGCCTGCCGGGCCGTAGAGATCCAGTTCCGCAATAAACTTGTCGTTTAACCGCTCCAGGATGCATATGCAAGGTTCGAGTAACGCTCAGAACCTGAGCCTCACCCGGTAAAATCACAAGCGGATTTTGGACTTCAAACTTGCACGCAAAGCGCTTGCCCTGCTTGATCACGTAAGCCGCGGCCAGAAGCAAATCACTATTATTTTCGCCGACGCAAGAGGATTATACCAAACCTGCCGACGGCCAGCGACGACAGGCTGCGGCTTGTGAATATCTTTTATTTGCGGTCGAATGGCTTGGTGCGATGGTGCGGAGGAAGGCAGTTTGTTTGATGCCCTGCTTGTAAAGACACGCCGGAGTATTTGTTTCCGGCGTGTGTTGTTTTTCCCGCAGCGTTAGAGAGTAGTTAGCTTAAAACAACCTTATGAAAGCGAAGTTCAAATCCTCCCTTCGGGCCGGGTGCCGTTCATTCGGTGGAGGGGTCAGTGTGGGAGCGTTCCTGTTAATTTCCACCAGCGCGCAGGCGCAAATTCTGTTTGTGGCAAATGACAACGCTAATGGCACCATCTATGCAATTACGCAAAGCGGAGCGAAAAGCACTTTTGCCTCCGGGTTGAACATACCTGCTGCACTAGCCGTTAATAGCGCAGGCGATTTGTTTGTGGCGGCGGCGGGCGACGGCAACATCTATAAATATACGCCGGACGGAGTTCAAAGCATCTATGCGTCAGGGTTGTATGCTCCATATGGAATGGCCTTTAACAGCGCGGGCGATCTGTTTGTGGCGGCGGAGGGCAGCGGCAACATTTATGAATATACGCCGAGCGGGGTTCAAAGCGTCTTTGCCTCCGGTATGAATGGTTGTTTTAGTCTGGCCTTCAATAGCGTGGGCGATCTGTTTGTGGGAAATCTAGACACCGATACCATCACTGAAATCACCCCGAACGGACAGAAAAGTACCTATGCGTCGGTCTTGCACGGTCCTTATGGACTGGCCGTTAACAGCGCGGGTGATTTATTTGTGGCGGTCGGTAGTAGCATCATCGAAATCACCACCGGAGGAACGCAAAGCACCTTTGCCTCCGGGTTAAGTCCTTGGGGGCTGGCATTTGATGGCGCGGGCAACCTGTTTGAGGCGGATTACGGCAGTGGCAACGTCTATGAATTCACACCGACCGGAGCGCAAAGCACCTTTGCCTCCGGGTTGAGTGGCACATATGGCCCTGCTGGGCTGGCATTCCAGCCCGTGCCTGAACCGTCGGTTTTGGGATTGCTGGCTGTCGGCGTGGCCGCACTCCTCGTCCGCCGCCGCGGCTGCTGAGCGAGAATCGCAAGCCCGATTCCATGATTCGCCGCTGCGCGCCTTGTCACGCAGGACGACCATCAATCGCGCGGAGGCCATTAACGGTAGGTCTGATGTATGGGTCATTTCCTTGCGCAAACGCGAAACGGGAGGCCGGAAGCGAATCGCTGACGCCTCAAATCAGGCTACTGCAGTTGCCAACAGTTGCCAATTTTTGCCCATTGTTTGCTTTTGTGTCCTATGGGTTCCCATTGGATAATGAAAAGAGAAAAGCGCTAAAATCCTTTGAAATAAAGCATTTTTAGCGTTTTAAAGGTGGTGCCAGAGGAGGGAATTGAACCCCCGACCAAAGGCTTATGAGTCCTCTGCTCTACCCCTGAGCTACTCTGGCAACCGAAGGCAGTGTTACATTTTGCGGACAATTCCCGCGCTGTCAAATGAGAATCGCCGCCGCCTGGGCAAACGCGTGTCGCCGCGATCTTCCGAAATGACGACCGGCATCCATGAAGATCGGTTCACGCTGACGGAAGGTCTCCCGCCGGGGTCAGGAAATTATTCTCTTGTCTCTTTTTATATTCATGCCAAAAAATGTTTCAGCAATGACAAGAAACGGATAGTCTTGGGCCGACCACTAGAATAAAAACGCATCCCGTAAATTAGATGGATATGCGTTGCTCTGTACCTGGAAGCGGAATTGAACGCCGCCTTAACCGAGAAGCAAAATGAAAACATCCAAACCGTTGAAAGTACTGGTGCAAACAACTTTCGCTGCTGCCGTGGCCACCGTGATGCTCGGCGGGCTGGCGTCCACCACCCTTTTCTCCGCCGAAACCAATTCGGTCGCCGCGCCTCCGAAAACGGATCCCGCTCCAGCATCAACCAATTCAGCAGCCGTGAACGCCAAGGCGCCGGAGGCGGAGCAGCCCGTGTTGAAACATCAACTCACCGGAGCGGAGCTTTACTCGATGCATTGCAACCGGTGCCATCCCGAGCGTTACCCGACCGAGCGGACGGCGGCGCAATGGAAAACCATCATGCTCCACATGCAGGTGCGGGCCAACATCCCCGGCGACCAGGCCAGGCTCATCCTGCAGTATCTCCAGGACAACAGCGGCCGTTGAGCAGCCCCTGAACCATCGAATCACGAATGAAAAAAACCATGAAAACACTTTGCGGGATATTGAGGCTGATGCTGGCGGGCTGTGTCATCGGGCTGGCGCTGCCATCGCGGGTAGCCGCGGAGGTGAGCGACGCCGACTTCAACGCCTTGAAGGAGACGGTGCAAAAACTGGGCGAGCAGGTTCAAAATCTGCAACAGTCAAACATTGTCCAGCAACAGACCCACGCGCAGGACCTGCAACAGATCCAGCAACTCCAGCAAAAGCTGACCGAAACGCAACAAATCGCGACCAACGCGGAACAGAAAAGCATCGAGGCGTCCATGACGCAACCCATGCCAAGGCAGCCGATTGACGAGGCCACCGTCAACCACAACTTCATGATGATGGGCGACGCCGAATTTCAATACGCGAAAATAGCGGGACAACACGGCGCTTTTCTGCAGGCTGATTTTGCGCCGATTTTTCTTTACCGCGGCGGGGACAACATCCTGTTTGAGGCCGGCTTCGACACCACGCTCGCAAATAATGCGCCCGGCAGCGGCGGTTACACGACCACCTTCAATTTGAGTTTCGCACAATTGGATTATGTGATGAACGATTACATGACCTTTGCGGGCGGCGAACTGATACTGCCCCTCGGGACCTATACCGAGCGGGGCGCGGGGTGGTTGAACAAGATTCCGGATAACCCGCTGGCGGTGGACGCATTGTTGCCGGGCACTGGCCTGGGCGTGGAGTTGCGCGGAGGGATTCCCGTGGGGAACGCCGGCGAGTCGCTCAATTACGAAGTATATGTCGTGAATGGGCCCGGTTCGTCGGACACGACTGGAACTTCCGGAGCCGCCGGCAATCTGGATCTGGGCGGCAACGTGGGGGTCCTATCCGACGGTTCCACAGTGGCGAATCTGCACGGGCACCCGTCCGGAGGCGCGCGCCTGGGTTTCTTTGTGCCGTTCAAGCCCCATTACGATCTGGAAGTGGGAGTCTCCGGCCAATCCGGCGAATGGGACGACGCGGGAAATCACCTCTGGTCGGCAGGCGTATTGGATGCGGCCCTGCACCTGGGGGCTTCCTTTGAGGCGAAGGGTGAATATATCGCGACCCGCTACGGGAGCGACGACATTGGGACCCACTATCAGCAAGGCTGGTTCGTACAGGCGGGCTACAAGCTGGCCGGCCTGGATCTGGAGTTGCCGCTCATCAACAACCTGGAAATCGTGGGTCGCTATGATTCTCTGCACGGTATTTATGATTCGGCCGACAATGCTTTTGACTTCAAAACCCGTCGGTACACCGTGGGCTATGTCTATTATTTCACGAACACGCTGCTGTTCGAAGGCGACTATGAGTTTCTGAACAGCAACGACCCGTCCCAGGCCGACCAATTCATTCTCCAGCTTTCCCTGGGATTTTAGAACCGGCGATGACCATCGCGATTGATACCACAACCCAACAGCAGCCATGCATATATTCCAATTCCTGAACCAACGGGGGCGCGTACAATTGCTCTGGCCGTGGGCAACCGCCGTGATCGGGTGTCTCGTATTCACCGAAGCCCCGGCGCAAACCAATCAGACGCCCACTTATCTTCGGGATATCCAGCCAATTTTCATGGGCAATTGCTCCCGGTGCCACAACCAGCAGTCCCGGTTTGTTTACGACTGGCTGGACTATAAAACCGCCTACACCGATCGTTGGGAAATCAGACGGCGAATCTGGGACAGTTGGAAAGGAACTTATTACAAGGAGGCCATGCCGGTGGCCAACAGTCCGGAATCTCTGGCGCTCAGCGAAGAGGAACGGGCCACCATCGTGAAGTGGGTGGACAACGGCGGCCTTCGGGGGGTGCCGCCGCCGCCCGGCGTGGCCAAGTCAAAGACCGAGCGGATCGACATGGGCAAGCGGCTTTTCACTTCCGTCTGCGCGGCTTGTCATCAGCCCACTGGCCGGGGACTTCCCAATGTGTTTCCGCCCCTGGCCGGATCGGATTTCTTGAATGCCGACAAGAACCGGGCCATCCAAACCGTGATCTTTGGCCGGCAGGGGGAAGTGGTGGTAAATGGATTGAAATTTAACAACAGCATGCCTTCGTTCCCGCTCGCTGACGAGGATATCGCGAATGTCCTGACGTTTGTTTACAATTCGTTCGGCAATTCCGGGCTGGAGGTGACTCCGGCGGAGGTAAAGGCCCTCCGCTCACAACCGCCGGTATCCGCCGGATCGTCGGCCCCCTCCGGACCGCCTGCAGCCAAAAGCACCTTTGAGTGAAACGGGACTGAACCGGTTCGCTGGTTGTAAATAACCCCGCCCTTGACCCAGTTCACGGGCGGGCTTTTATTTCCCTTCCACTGCCGCAACTTCCCCCGGCGTGAGCCGGAAATCCATCGCGCCGACAATGCCGTCCACCTGCTTCGCATTGCGCGCGCCGACAATGGCACCGGTCACCGCCGGGTTATGCAATGCCCACGCAATCGCCGTTTCACCCGGCGTTCGGCCATGCCGCGCGCCCACCGTTCGCAGCCGTTCCACGGTTTTGAGATGTTCCGACAATTTTGGTTCCTGGAACTGGTCATTCCGGTTGCGCCAATCGTTTTTCGGCAAGGAGGCGATGCGTTCGCGCGTCATCGCCCCGGTAAGCAGACCGGACGCCATCGGCGAATAGACAATCACGCCGACCTTTTCGCGCCGGCACCATGGCAGTTGCGCCGCTTCCACGTCGCGCCGGATGAGTGAATACGGCGGTTGCAACGAAGTGATGTGCGCGATGGATTGCAGCTTTTGCATCTCCTCGACACTGGCGTTCGACAGGCCGATCCAGCGCACCTTGCCTTCCTTTTGCAGGGCGGCCAGCGTGGTCCAGCCTTCGATCGTCTCGTTCAAATCATCCGCCGTCCAGTGGACCTGATAAAGGTCAAGCACGTCCGCCCTGAGCCGGCGCAAGCTGGCTTCACACTCGAGCCGGATGGAATCGGCGTGCAACGAGTAGCTGATTTCGCCTTTGTCGTTCCATAACATGCCGCATTTGGTGAAGACGTAAGGCCGCGCGCCGTTCCATTCCTGCAAGGCCCGCGCGACGATTTCCTCCGAATGGCCCAGGCCATAAACCGGCGCGGTATCAATCCAGTTCACACCCCGTTCGAGCGCGCGGTGAATCGCGGCGATGGACTGCGCGTCGTCCTGAGCGCCCCAACCGAATTGCCAGTCGCCGCCGATGGCCCACGCCCCGAAGCCGATCGGGGTGATATTAAGGTCAGAATTACCCAGTGCCCTGGTCTGCATGCGCCGGAAACTAACACAGCTTCCGGCGCTGTCCAGTTTGGCAGGACTGGTTCCGGGCCGGTTTCAGTTTACAGGCTCGCACGGTACCCTGGCAAAGCAGCCGGCCGGCAGGATTACGGTGAGTAGGCGCGGTAAAACCGGCGCGGACTGTTGGTGGCCGACAGGTCGGCAAACTGGAACCGGCCCGGTGAAATCTCCGTGGCCGCACCCAGGACCGACCAACTGGCCAATGGCAGCGCCAGATTGGTGGTTGCGAGCACGCCGCACAAGACCCCCACGTTGTTGGTGAAACTGAACGAGAATGGACCGCCATTCGTTTTTTGGGCGCTGGTCAGGACCGCCGCAACCGGAATCGGAACGCTGACATTGACAATGCTGGCAGTGCCCGGAATCCCGTTGGCAAATACGGTCGCCAACGCGTAACCGGGTGGAAATCCCCAAACCGGCAGCGAAGTAAACGAGTTTGTGGTCCAATTTGAGGAGAGCAGGAACCGGATTTGCCCATTTTCGATACCGCGCAATTCGATCAGGGGATAATCCGCCGATGCATCCTGCGAATTACCGCTGGACCCTTCTGACACCCCGCGGAATTGCGCGCCGGTGGCAACCAGATCGCCTCCCAAGGCAAGCGGCGAGGTGATGGCGGTTATTTGCGGTCGCCAGGTATTGCTGAAATTAAGACCGGCATCATACAACTCGGCATTGGCCGGGTAACCGCTGTTGCCGGCACCGCCGGCGATGAGCACCCGGCCATTGGGCAGCACCGTCGCCGTGGCACTGAATCGTGCAATATTGAGCGCATTGGTTGCCGTCCATTGTCCAAGGGCCGGGTCGTAGACTTCCGTGCTGGGAATGATGCCGCTGTTGTTGACACCGCCGACCACCAGAACCTTTCCGTTGGGCAGCACAGCGGCCGGGAAGTTGTACCGTGGGACGGACATCGCACTCGTGGCCGTCCACGTGCGGGTTGCCGGGTCATACAACTCGGCACTGGCCAGATAGCCGCTATTGCCCTGACCGCCGGCCACCAGCACTTTGCCGTTTGGCAACAGGGTGGACGTATGAAAATATCTGCCGCTGATCATTGAGCCCGTGGCCGTCCATACCCCGGTCACCGGATCATACAACTCGGCACTGGTAAAGGGACTGGCACCCTGGCCACCGGAAACCAATACCTGGCCGTTCGTCAGCAGGCTGGCCGAGTGCCAATAACGGAAGGTGGTGGTGGAACCGGTGGGCTTCCAGGTGCCGGTGACCGGATCATAAAGTTCTGCGCTGGATAGCAGAAGGTTTCCCGTGCTGAGGCCCCCGACGACCAGGACCTTGCCATCGGACAACAACGTGGCCGTGTGACGATAACGGGCCGCTGACATGGAACCGGTGTTGGTCCACCTCCCGGTCGCCGGATCATACAGCGAAGCACTGGCCAGGGGGTTCCCGCCGGCATCTTCGCCGCCCGCGACCAGCACCTTGCCATTGGGCAACAGCGTGGCCGTGTGGATGCGGGGAGCGTTGGTCAATCCGCCGGTATTGGCAAATGCTCGGATGAGTGGATTGAACAGTTCCGCGTTGGTAAAATCGGCCCCACCGGTGCCGCCGCCCGCAATCAAAACCAGGCCGTTGGGCAACAACGTCGCCGTGTGCGCATAACGCGGTGAATTCAGCCCGCCGGTCAAAATGTTGGTTCCGGTGGCGGGATTGATGGTTGGATCATAGAGTTCCGCGCTGTTCAGCGGGACGCCAAAGCTGACTCCGCCCGCCACCAGCACCTGGCCGTTGGGCAACAACGTCGCGACATGTGAATCGCGGGTGGTGTTCAACAGGCTGGTGTTGGTCCACGTTCCGCTGGCGGGATCGTACAACTCGGCACTGGAGAGCGAGCTGCCGTTTTTGCCTCCGGCAACGACTACCTGGCCGTTGGGCAACAGGTTCGCCATGTGTAAATAACGCGCCTGGTTCAGCGGACCGGTCGCAGTCCACGTCCCGGTAACGGGGTTGTACAGGTCTGCGTTGGAAAGCACCCCACTGAAGCCAAGGCCGCCCGCCACCAGCACCTGGCCGCCGGGCAGCAACGTTGACGTGTGATAGCTATATTGAACGCTCGGCGCGCCGGTCAACGTCCAGCTCCCCGCGTTGGGATCATACAACTCCGCGTCGGCCAGTGTAAGCCCCACGCCTCCCCCTCCCGTGACGAGAACCATGCCATTGGTCAATAAGGTCGCGGTATGGCCGTAACGCGCGTCATTCAGCGAACCGGTGTTGGTCCAGGTCCCCATGACCGGATCATACAACTCGGCGCTGGAAAGAAACTGGCTGCTGCCTTGACCACCCGAAACGAGCACTTTGCCATTCGCCAGCAGGGTCGCCGTATGCTCGTTACGGGCAAAGTTGAGCGGACCGGTGTTGGTCCAGGTCCCCGTGAACGGATCATATAACTCCGCGCTGGAGAGCAATCCCGCGCTGCCGGAACCTCCGGCGACCAACACCTTGCCATTGGTCAACAAGGTCGCGGTGTGGGAATAACGGTTGGCGGCCAAGGATCCGGTAACCGCCCAGTTCCCGGTGGCAGGATCGTACAACTCCGCGCTGTTGCCGGCACTGATACCCCCCGCGACCAGCACCTTCCCGTTGGGTAACAGGGTCGCCGTGCAGCCATAGCCGGGCGTGTTTAAGGAACCAACGGTGTTCCAGGAACCGGCTGAGGCAGTTTGAAAAATAAACAAACCAAGCGCCAGCACGAGGCGCGCACTTCCTTCTGAGGGGATGTTCATCGCTGCCTTTTCGAGTTGTGTTAATTTTTATATTAGATTTTGAAATTCCTGGCAAGCACATTTTGTTCCCTGGGCGTGGCAGGTGCTGATGGGTACCGGACAAACGCCGGTCCAGGCGCACTGCCGTTCACCGGGAATCCAGCGCCACCGGGAACAGGGAAGAAAAACGGGACCCGGTTTTATCCGGGCCCCGTTCCGAAAGCCAACGGTAATTAGTTAGTAACGATTGCGACCGCCACCGCCGCCGTATTCGCGACGCGGACCGCGGCCCCCGCCGCCGCCGGCCGGACGCTCTTCGCGCGGACGGGCGATGTTGACCGTGAGGGCACGGCCACCCAGTTGCGCGCCGTTCAACGCGGCGATGGCCTTTTGCGCCTCTTCGGGCGTGCTCATGGTGACGAAACCGAAGCCACGCGGACGGCCGCTCACGCGATCCATCATCAGGTTCGTTTCGGTGACCGTGCCGTGCGCCGCAAAGGCGTCCTGCAGGTCGTTTTCGGTGGTGTCGAAGGAGAGATTCCCGACAAACAATTTATTGCTCATGTGATGTTATACTGTCCTAGACTGAACTTTGCTTTGACCAGACTGTTCCCGTTAATCGGATTTCAAATCATCATGAACCAGGTTCACTTGAAGATTTACCATGCCTTGCAAGCTTTGAGTTATCTAACAGACGCGTGAATTATTGCACGTTTTCGGGAAATGGCAAGCATTATTTGGCATCCGTCAGCCGGGAAAACCCGGGTTTCCCATTGCTACCCGGTCAGTATAATCCGGTTATGCAAAAGTTGCCGCGCTCGTTTTACGACCGGGACACCACGATCGTCGCCCGGGAATTGCCGGGCAAACTGCTGGTCCGCGTCGAACGCGGCCGGGTGCGCATCGGGAAAATCGTCGAAGTGGAGGCGTATCTCGGTCCCCATGACCTGGCCGCGCATTCATCGCGTGGCTTGACGGTACGGACCCGGGTGATGTTCGGTCCGCCCGGATACGCTTACGTCTACTTCATCTACGGCATGTATCACTGCCTGAACGTGGTGACCGAGCGCGCAGGTCATGCCTCCGCCGTGTTGCTGCGCGCCCTGGAACCGGTGAAAAACCTCGATGGCCGGACCGGCGGCCCCGGTTTGCTCTGCCGGGCAATGCACATTGACCGGCGCCTGAACGGCCACGATCTGCTCAGTGACGACTTCTTCATCGCCACGCCGTCCAAAGCCGAACCGATTACCCTTGTCAAACGCCCGCGCATTGGCGTGGATTACGCGCGGCATTGGGCGAGGCGGCACCTCCGGTTTTACATCAAAGGCAACCCGTTTGTTTCGCGACCCTGACGCTCAGCGTACGCCACGCGCATCATTTCACCGGATGTCGTTCTGCAGAACAATGCGATACCGCGCCTTGCCGGCCCGCAGGTGATCCATCGCGTCGTTCACCTTTGACATGGGGAATACTTCGATCATCGGGCCAACCCCGTGCCGCGCGGAAAATTCCAGCATCCGGGCCGTGTTGAACGGACTGCCCAATGGCGAACCGGAAATCGCTTTCTGCCCGGCCAGCAGCGAGAACGCCGCGACCGGGATCGGTTCGAGCACCGCACCCACGATGTGCAACCGGCCTTTGGGCGCCAGGCTGGCGATGATGGCGTCCCACGGCAGCGAAGCATTGGCGGTGCACAGGACGAAGTTGAGCGAACCGGCGATTTTTTGCAGTTGCGCCGCGTCACGCGAGTTGACCACGTGCTGCGCGCCAAATTTCATCGCTTCATCCCGCTTGGAATCGCTCGACGTGAATGCGGTCACTTCACAGCCCCACTTGTTCAGGAACTGCAACGCCATGTGCCCCAGCCCGCCGATGCCAATCACGCCCACGCGGTCGGTCGGCTGCACATTGCATTGGATGATCGGATTGAACACGGTGATGCCGCCGCAGAAAAGCGGGCCGGATTTCTTTGAATCGAGCGCGTCCGGCAGCGGTACGGCCCATGCCCAATGACAGCGGACGCGGTTGGCAAAACCGCCGGGCCGCTTGATCATGGTCGCCTCCGCGGTCGGGCAAAGGTTGTGATTGCCGGAAAGGCATTGCGGGCAGCTCATGCAACTTTCCGCGTACCAGCCCAGCCCGACGCGCTGGCCCACTTTCACGCCTTTCACCTTGTCCCCGGCGGCCACCACGCGTCCGGCCACCTCGTGCCCGGGCACAAACGGGTAATCCGTCATGCCCCATTCGTTGTCCAACATGCTCAGGTCGCTGTGGCAGATGCCGCAATATTCGACCTGGATTTCCACCTGTTCGTCCCGCAATGGACCGGGGTTGAATTCGAACGGTTCCAATTTCGCGCCCTTGGCCGGCGCCGCGTAACCTTTGAAAGTCGTGCTCATAATGCCATCACTGGTAACACACCTCGGCCGTTTGGCAAACCGGTTGCCGCCGCCTTGCACCGTTTCAATGTTGAATACGGTCGAACAGGCCGCCGTGCAAATAATCCCGCACAAAGGGGCGATCCAGAAAATCCCGCGGGAAACCGGGTTCAATCCGGCTGACTTCGTCCAGCTGCGCGAGCTGCTTTGCGTTCAACGACCATTTGACGCAGTTCAAATTGTCCTCCAATTGCGCAAGCCTCCGCGCGCCGAGGATTGGTATCGTGTTGCGTCGCGCGCGCAGCCAGTTCAGTGCGACCTGCGCGGGTGATTTCCCGGCGGCTTTCGCGACTCTGACCACCGTCCGGGCGATGGCTTCGTTGCGCTCGGTGCGCCGCATGAATTGTGGCGTTTTATCCAGCCGCCGTTCTTCCTTCGCCTTGCCCGTGTATTTTCCGGTGAGCCAGCCGCTGGCGAGGGGTGACCACGGCGTGACGGTCATTCCGAACGCCTCGGCCATGGGCAGCAACTCGCGCTCCGGCGTCCGCTCGATAAGATTGTATTCAATTTGCAGGCCAACGAATCGTGTCCAGCCGCGCAGCTCGGCCAGCGTGTTGGCCCGCGCCACCCACCACGCCGGCGTGTCGGAAATGCCGAGGTAAAGCACCTTGCCCGCGCGGACCAGGTCGTCAAACGCCCGCATGACCTCCTCGATCGGCGTCAATTCGTCCCACGCGTGCATCCAGTAAAGGTCCACATACTCCGTGCCGAGCCGTTTCAGACTGCCTTCGAGCGCCTGCACCATGTTCTTGCGATGGTTGCCGCCGGCGTTCGGGTCGCCCCGGTGCTGGTTGAAGGAAAATTTGGTGGCGATGACAAAATGTTTCCGTTCGCCGCGAATGAATTCACCGACATATTTTTCGCTGGTACCGCCGGTGTAACCGTCGGCGGTATCTATGAAATTGCCGCCGGCCTTCACAAATAGATCGAACATGGCCCTGGATTCTTCCTTGTTCGCGCCCCAACCCCAGTCCTCGCCGAAGGTCATCGCGCCCAGACACAGTTCGGAGACGCGCAAGCCGGATTTGCCGAGCAGTTTGTAGTTCATAAAAATCCTTTTCGATACTTGTCCACGATTTCAGGAAAATTTCCAGTCTTTTCCTGGTCCCAACCGTCGGGCTTTTGATGTCCATCATACGGATTATTCCGGTTCCCGGCGACAATCCCGGCCACTTTTCTCTGGACATAGCCACTTATGATGTCTATAATTATACCTAACCAGGAACCACTCCGGTCATCAGACGGATGGTCTGATGCCGTTCGGGGCGGATGGCCTGGGTAACAGAACAGAAGCCAAAACTCTTATGAAACTACAAACGATGATGGCCGGTTTGCTTGCAACAGCATTGTCCGGCCTGATAGCTGATGCCTGCGTTGTCCAAATCAGGGTTGCCTGTCCCAATGACACGGCGGCCAGTGGTGTTGAGGTCTGTATCGCCGGCGTGGGTTGCGCCACAACTGATAATCTCGGCATCGCTACCATAGCCGTGCCCGCCTTCGACACGTACACCGTCTGTGTGACGGCATCGACCCTGCCGGCGGGGGCCACCCTCACCCCGCTTTGCCAAAAAGTTAAGGTGGTGGACGATGCCCCTCCGGTTGTCCTGTTCACCCTCGGTGGAAATATCTGCTCCACCCCGCCTCCTCAAGGTCCGTGCTGGCTGACGGGCGGCGGCACTGTGGGCAAGACCCAGGGCGTGCCCAACTACAGCTTCGGCGGCGTTGTTTACCCCGGGTGCAGCCCGAATGCCGCGGATGGCGGGAACTGGAATGTGGTTGACCACTCCACCGGCCTGCATTTCCAGGGACAGCAAATCATCGTTGATTCCTGCTCGGGCGTCTCAACGAAATCACCAAAGGTCAACGTCAACATCATTGACTTCCACGGCACCGGCATCCTGGGCCCCAACGGCGGCAGTACGTCGGTCCCGGTTTCCTTCGTTGGTCGTGCCATCGACAACCTGGAACCAGGTGGCGGCAGCGACATGCTGTACCTCAGTGTCACGGACGCCAGCCATACCGTCGTAATGCAAATTGGAAACTCGGTGAGTGACCCGGCGACCATCGCCACCGGCAACCTGCAGATCCACACGTCGAGCTGCAACAACTAGCAAGTTATTACTCACGTTCCAACTCAAAGGCCCGCGATCGTTGATAAACGTTCGCGGGCCTGCTCATGAAGCGGGTTGTCAGCAAGTCGGTTTGGCGTTAGGCTCGAACGCAGCTCAAAGCGCGCGTTTATGCCGTTCCGATTGCTCAACCTTGAAGCGGTTGCCGATTACCTGCACCTCACGCCCCAGGACGTGGAGCGGCGGGTGAAAGACCGCGAGATTCCGTTTGAAAAACGCGGCGACCGGATAGTTTTCCACAAGCGCGAAATTGATGCCTGGGCTTCCCAACGGATTCTTGGTTTTTCCAGCCAGCGGTTGGCGGATTACCATCAAAAATCAACGCGTCATACCCGGAAAATCCTGCCGCATGAAACCATCCTGCCGGAAATGCTTCAGGCCGGCGCCATCGCCTCGGCCATGTCGTCCAAGACCAAGGCGTCCATTCTGCGTGATCTGGTGGTGCTCGCGGAAAAGACCGGGCACCTCAACGATCCCAAATCCTTGTTGGCCAGCCTGGAGGCGCGTGAGGAATTGTGTCCCACGGCGATGCCCGGCGGATTTGCCCTGCCCCACCCGCGTTCGCATGAACCTTACCTGTTTGAAACCTCATTCATCGTGGTGGGCCGGCCCATCCAGGAAATCCATTTCGGTGCGCCCGACGGCCAGCCGACGTATCTGTTCTTCCTGATTTGTTGCCAGGACGACCGGTTGCATCTGCACACGCTGGCCCGGCTGTGCGTGATCGCGATGAAAACCAAAGTGCTGGACCAGCTGCGCGATGCGCCCGACACCCGGACCATGCGCGATTCCCTCATCGCGGCGGAACAGGAAATTCTGGCCGATCGGAAAACGGTTTCGTAGGAACTTCGACCCAGGCTGCGCTCGGTCCTTGCTCCGCAGGTATTCAGTTCCATTCGGCACCGCCGACAGCATTACTTTTGACGAGTTTCTTTGTCACCTATTAGCCTTTTTTGGGTGCTTACCGGGTGATATAAAGACAACTGAAGTAATGCAAACGGCGGAATTCAACGATGCCGAGTTGGTAGCGGAAAGTTTGGCCGGAAACCGGGATGCCTTCCGCCGGATTGTGGAACGGTATCAAACCTTGATTTCCTCGCTGGCGTATTGCGCCACGGGCGACGTGAGCCGGAGCGAAGACCTCGCCCAGCAAACCTTCGTGAATGCCTGGCAACAGCTCGCGGAATTGCGGGAGCCGGCCAGGTTGCGGCCCTGGCTGTGCAGCATCACTCGTTTTCTCATCAGCAAGGAATTTCGGCGGCTGGGGCGCGAGCCGGCTCACACCGCCGAATCGCTGGAAGCGGTAGACGAATGGATCTCACCAGAACCGCTGCCGCCAGACCGCGTTATCAGCGAGGAGGAAAAGGCGATTCTCTGGCGTTCGCTCGAACGCATCCCGGAGATCTATCGCGAACCTTTGGTTTTGTTTTATCGCGAACACCAATCCATCGAGGCCGTCGCGCACGATTTGGAGTTGAGCGAGGACGCGGTGAAGCAGCGACTCTCACGCGGGCGGAAACTGTTGCAGGAACAATTCCTCGCCTTTGTCGCCGGTGCGCTGAAACAAACCGCTCCGGACAAGGCCTTCACGCTCGGCGTGATTGCCGTACTGCCGCTGCTGGCCACAACGGCCAAGGCGGCGACGGTCGGCACGGTGCTGGCGCAGCACGGCAGCGTGGCAGCCAAGACCACGAGCTCGAGCGGATTGGTGCAGGGAATTTCCTATGTCTTTATGGGCATGGTTTACTGGGTTGCCGCGGCTTTGCCCTTGGGCGGTTACATAGGATACAAGATGGGAGGCGACAGTCAGAATAGTGAGCGGGCGCGCCGGTCGGTAGCTGCCTTTTGGCGCACTTTGGGAATTGGCATGTTCTGCTTTGTCGGCCTGCCTCTGCCCGTGATGCTCTTGCTCTACCGAGTGTTCCACCTGTCTGACGCCAAAGGTTACACCATGTTGGGTTTTTGGTGGAACGTCTGTCTGCCAGTCTTTCTATTTGCGGCAGTGCCGTTGTCCCTCGTCATCTGGATTTGGCAACGCCGGCGGCGAACCGTTCCTGAACGGGCCATCGGCAGGCCATTCTCCAGGCAATTTCCCGGCTCGGGCAGACTTTGGGTGATGCTGGCCATGACCGCGGCTATCGCCTACCTGGCAACTATGTGCTGGCTTTTCGGTCAATCCCCCCGCTCGCATTTTTCCCAACCTCGCTACCTGTCCACCAGTGAGGTGCAGAACTACATCGCCAATTCGCAGGTCCCGAAGTTTCGTTTCAGTATTTTCCAAAGCGCCCGCGGAGCCCGCATTCTCTCTGGCGATCTGCTGGAGAACCAGAAGATGTGCCCTTTCGTCGCGCCGGCGGAGGACAGCACGGTGGCCCTGCTTAAGCAGAAAGCCATCAGTTATGAGACGAAAATTGAAAACCGGAATTACCCCCCTGTCAGCCTGACGCACGTCGGATGGTGGTCCCGGCAGCTGCTGAATCCATTCTGCTGTTTCATCCTCGTGGCTGGGGCCGTTACGTTATTGCGCGGGAGCCGTAACCGCCAATCCGTACCGCATTCCACCACGAGCCTCAGAAATGAACGTCGTGTGGACAAAGCTTTTGCCGCCTTGGCCGCGTGTGGAATGGTCGCCCTCGCCGTTTTCCAGGGGATGACCACGGACTGGAAGGTCCGCACCATCTCCGCCGGCCAGGTCCCGGCCATCGTCGCTCAACACAAGTATGCCCGGTTCGAAGTCTTTGAGTATTTGGATGGCTCCAGAAAACTCTGGATTTCCGACCGTCGCACTCCCGACTACATTGCTCCCGCGAACGAATCCACCCAGGAAGTGTTGACTCGCCAGGGCATCACTTACCAAACTTACGTTTACGTAGCCGGAACGGCCGGTCTGCCGCCACTGGATCAATCCATCTCCGCGCTGTGGATCCTCGCACTGGCGGCGGCTGCCGGAAGCCTTTTTTGGTGGGCGGTGAAAAGCCGGCCGGTTTCCGCTTCATCCATCCAAACCCCGGAAACGATATGAGGTTCATTTCCATCAACCCTGGCGCGAGGACATTGGAGTTGCGGACCGGTTCGCCGCTGTTTCCAAATGTCGTCAGGTCAAAACCCGGTTTTACCCTGATTGAATTGCTGGCAGTGATCGCGATTATATCAATCCTGGCCTCGCTGCTTCTGCCCGCTTTGTCAGGCGCGAAAGCACGGGCCCTGACGACCAGTTGCCTCAACAATCAACGGCAGCTCGGAATCGCATGGACCCTCGACGCATCCGACTCAGGCGGCCGACTGCCGCTCAACCTCGACAGCGTTGTCAACGGCATCCACCGCAGCCCGCCGGGCTCCTGGGTCACCGGCAGCGCCAGGTGGGATGCAGACCCGGCAACCATCACGCGGGGCACACTCTTCCCCTACGCACAGTCCATCAAAATTTACCATTGCCCGGCCGATCATAGCTGCCTGGTTGGAACCAATACACCCAGGCTGCGCAGCGTGTCGTTGAGCATCTACATGGCGGGAGACGACTGCGTGAGCAACTTTATGGTCTATCCGCTGATGAAATTCGGCGAGATACGACATCCATCGAAGTCCCTCACGTTTCTCGATGAGGATGAGAACGGAATCAACAATGGCGGTTTTCTATATGCCTCCAAAATCGACGAATGGCTGGACCTCCCGGCTCGACGGCACCAGGACGGCCTGGTGCTGGTTTTTGCCGACAACCATGCGGAATACTGGAAGTGGAAAGGACCGGCGCCAGTGTCCTGGTTCAATGGCGGTTATGTTACTGACCCGGCGGAACTTCAGGACCTGAAACGTCTCCAGCAGACCGCTCCGGATGCCGAATAATCGCTCTGTCGCTGGGATAGTTAATCCCCCCGCGTGGCGGTGGCTGCCGGAAACCTCTTTTAGTGGGTGGTGAAAAGCCCGCCTATTCCCACCTCGCGCATCTAAACACCTGTGGCCAGGCCCGTGGCTGTCACTGTGATGCAGCTTTCTGCACCATCTTCGGACACAACACTCAAGCCGCTCGCGTTTCTTTCAACAGGCCGTCCAGATCCAGCGGATGCGTGAACATCGCTACGCCGCCGTCGGGTGAGCGCGGCCATTGCTCCTGCGGACGGTCCCAGTAAAGCTCCACACCATTGTTGTCCGGGTCGCGCAGATAAATCGCCTCGCTCACGCCGTGGTCGGACGCGCCGTCCAGTTCGATGCCGGCCGCCAACACGCGCCGCACGGCATCCGCCAGCACCGCCCGCGTGGGATAAAGAATCGCCAGATGGTACAGGCCCGTCGTGCCCGATGGTGGTGGCGGGCCGCCTTTACTCTCCCAGGTGTTCAGGCCAATGTGATGATGATAGCCGCCGGCCGAAATGAACGCCGCCTGCGAACCGAATCGTTGCGTCAGTTCAAAGCCCAACACACCGCAGTAGAACTTCAGCGCCCGGTCGAGGTCGGCCACCTTCAAATGCACGTGGCCAATCCGGACCTCGGGATTGATTGGAATGGTTTTCTGACTCATCTGTACCTGCACATTTCAACTCGGCGTTCCCGGAAATGCCGCTTTATACGGGATTACTTACGACAGTTACGCACCTCCTCTCCGGCCCTGCGGGCCGGGGAGAGGAGGTGCCTGACAATCTCTCAATGCCTTTCCGGCGAAATTGCTGCTGGCAGATCGTCACGCCTTACCATTAATTCGCCTTCGCCGCCGATTCTGCCGGCACAACTTCCAGTTGCAGCTTCTCCGTGTTCCGCAACACGACCAGCGGCAGACGCACGCCGACCTGGGCGCCGGTCAACAGCTTGTGCAAATCGTCAATGCCCGCGATGACGTGCCCGTCGAATTCCACCACGATGTCGCCTTCACGCAAACCCGCACGGCTGGCCGGACTGCCCGGCTCGACACCGATGACCAGCATGCCGGTTTCATTCGGCAGACGAAAATGCCGCACGAGCCGCCGGTGGATCTTCGCCGTCTGCCCGCCGATGCCCAGATAACTGCGCCGGATGACGCCATCCTTGATCAACCAGCCGGCAATGTACTTGGCCGTATTGATGGCGATGGCAAAGCACAATCCCTGTGCCGGCAGGATCACCGCCGTGTTCACGCCGATGACTTCGCCACGCGAATTGACCAGCGGCCCGCCGGAATTGCCCGGGTTCAAGGCCGCGTCGGTCTGGATGATGTTGTCCATCAGCCGGCCCGAACTGGACCGGAACGACCGGCCCAGTGCGCTGACCACACCCGCCGTCACGGTGTATTGAAAGCCATACGGATTGCCGATGGCGATGGCCAATTGACCAACCCGCAACTGGTTGGAATCGCCGAGCCGCACCGGCTTGAGGTTCGGCGCATAAATCCGGAGGACCGCCAGGTCCGTGTCCGGGTCTACGCCGACCAGATGCGCGTCCGGGTGCCGGCCATCGGCCAGCGTGACTTCAATTTTGTCCGCGCCGTGGACGACGTGGCTGTTGGTCACGATGAACCCGTCCGGTGTGATGATAAAACCCGAGCCGCTGCCGCCGCCCTCGTGCCTCGCGCCTCGTGCCCCGCTTTTACGCACATCAATCCTCACCACCGCCGGGCTGACCGCATCCGCCGCGTTGACGACAGCATTCGAATACGCGTCCAACAATGCTCCATCGGTGCCAGTTTCGGTGGGGCGAGCGTCCTCGCGAGCCGTTTCGCCCGCGGGCCCCTGCCCAAAATGAAAACCCGACGGCTCATCCGTCACCGGCCACACGTCAAATTTTTTGTCTGCAATTTTCATATCTACGTTCCCGCTTCAACGGGATGCCAACACCATTAACCAGAAATGCAATCTGTCAAACGGGCCACTTTCAAGGTAGGGACGCCGCGCTGCGGCGTCCGGTCATCGCCGCGCGATGACCCTACCTGAGGCTTGCGAGCCGTAACTGTAGCGTCGGTCTATGACCGACATCTGAGGTCGTTCACAGAAGCCGGCGCTGACACAGCACGGCTACAAGAAAATGGCTGGCGAGCCGGAGTTTTGGGGTGCGCGGAGATGTCCGCGTCCCGCGTGGCGGGATCAGTTCGCGCCATACCATTCTTATCTGTCCGATTTGCGCCGACTGACGTCGGCGGCTACACATTCTGTGAAAAAGGTCCAGTTACCTCCGCTTATCCTGAATTGGTGTTGTAGAAACAACTTTTGCTTTGTGCCCCGGAGATTCCAGCGTTAGTTTGTCTATGGTATTCCCTACAGGCAGTCATGTGATTGCCTATTGAAAAGTGTGCCTATGAGCCAGGTATCTGATTCTGCAAAGAAGACCGGTACGTCCCCGGCCAAACCCAATCCTACTGCCCCCAAATATCCCGGCGTGCGCGTCACCTGCAACGGCAATTTCCTGGTGGCCGAACACGTCGAAACGCGCGTCACCGAAGGCGGCGTGTTCTATCCCATCACGCCCTCCACCGAGGGCGGTGAGATTTACCAGGGCTCGTATGCCGCCGGCGAACTCGACGTTTGGGGCCATCAGAAAATCGCCGTCGAAACGGAAGGTGAACATGCCGCCCAGGGCGGCGCGACGGCGTACGCGGTCAGCGGCAAGCGCACGGTCAACTTCACTTCCGGCCAGGGCATCGCTTATGCCATGGAGCAGTACTATCATGCGCCCGGCAAGTTCTCCACCATGGTGCTCGAAGTCGGCGCCCGCGCCCTCACCAAGCACGCCCTCAACGTCCATTGCGGCCACGACGATTTTTACGCCGCGCTCGACACCGGCTGGACGATGGTCATCGCCAAGGATGCCCAGCAAGCGGCCGACCAGGGCATCATCCTCCGCAAGGTCAACGAATTGTCGCTCAATCCGGGTATGAATATCCAGGACGGCATGCTCACCACGCACTCCGAGCGCACCTACCTGGCGCCGGAAGCCGATCTGCTCCGCGAATTCCTCGGCGCGGCCGATGACACCATCGAATGTCCGACGCCCGCGCAGCGCGAATTGTTCGGCCCGAAACGCCGGCGCGTGCCGGAAATGATGGACCTGAAAAATCCCCTCCTGCTCGGCCCGGTCCAGAACCAGGAACATCACATGAACGGCGTGGTCGCGCGCCGCAATAATTTCAACGAACCCATCCTGAAATTTCTCGAGGACGCCTACGCGGAATTCGGCCGGCTGACCGGCCGGGTCTATGGGCTGATTCACCAGTACAAATGCGACGACGCCGACACGGTGTTCGTTTCGCTGGGTTGCGCCGCCGACAACATTGAAGCCGCGTGCGATTATCTGCGCGAAAAACGCGACGCGAAGGTCGGCTCCATCCACATCAACGTTATTCGCCCGTTCCCCGAGGCCGCCGTCATCAACGCGCTGCGCGGCAAAAAGAACGTCATCATCCTCGAACGCACCGACGAAGGCATGGCGGGTGATAATCCGCTCGCGCGCGACATCCGCGTGGCCCTCGGCAAAGCCAACGAAGCTGCAAAATTCGGCGGTGCCCTGCCCGGCCTCACGCCTGAGGAGACGCCCCGGCTCTTCCGCGGCAGTTACGGTATCGGTTCGCGCGATTTCCGGCCCGAACACACGCTCGGCGCCTACGAATTTGCCATCGGCCAGACCCGCCGCCAGGACGGTGCGAGCGCATCGGGTGGCGAGACCTATTTCACCCTCGGCATTGACCATCCTTACGCCGTTATCAGCAAGGAAACACCGTCGTTGCTGCCCGAGGGCGCCATCGCGGTGCGGTTTCATTCCATCGGCGGCTGGGGCATGATTACCACCGGCAAAAACCTCGGCGAAATCGTGGGCGAATTCGGTGACCTCATCAAACAGCGCGAACCGGAATACGACGCCGACGGGCGGCTCAAGGAAAAATTGTTCGTGATGGCCAACCCGAAGTACGGTTCGGAGAAGAAAGGCGCCCCGACGAATTATTATCTCACCGTCGCGCCTGACATCATCAAGGTGAACTGCGAGCTCAACCACGTGGATGTGGTGCTCTGCTGCGATCCCAAGGCGTTCACGCACACAAATCCGCTGGAAGGCATCAAGCCCGGCGGCTGCCTCGTCTGGGAATCCAGCGACACCCCGGAAACCGCTTGGCAACGCATCCCGTCGCAACACCGGCGGTACGTCAAGGACAACGACATCCGCGTTTATATCCTGCCCGGGTTCGACATCGCGAAAAAAGCGACGAACAAAACCGAGTTGCAACTGCGCATGCAGGGCAATTCCTTCCTCGGCGCCTTCTTCCGCGTGTCGCCGTTCCTCCGGCAGAACAATATTTCCGACGAGACCTTCCTTGCCACGGTCAAGAAGCAGTACCAGAAAAAATTCGGACGGTTCGGCGACGACGTTGTCACCTCGAACATGACCGTCATGAACGAAGGATTTTCGCGCGTGCAGGAAATCAAGTACGGCGAGTTCAACGAGCCCGACCGTTCCTCGATGCGCAATCCGCCGGTGGCGCCGCACGAGCATGAGCCGTTGATTCCCACCGCCGGCTGCGGGTCAGTCTGCGGCACGGGCATCCCCACGCCCGCGCAACAGACGCCACGGTACGCCTTCCAGACGCTGGCCAAGTTCGATGCCGAATTCCGCCACGGCCTCGGTTATCACCAGCCCGCCAGCGCGCTAGCGTCGCTCGGCGTGATGGGCGCCGGCTCAGGCGCGACCCAGTCCAAGTACGTCGCCCGCCGCGAAACGCCGGTTTACATCGCCGAGAACTGCACGCAATGCATGGAATGCATCACCGCCTGCCCGGACACCGCCCTGCCCAACATGGCGCAGGAAGTGGCCATGGTCCTGAAGACCGCCGTGCATTACTACGTCACCGATCCGGCCGAACGCTCGAAACTGGCCGCCGAACTGAAAGGCATCGAGGAACGCGCCCGCGCGAAGATGAACGAATCGATCAAGGCCCGCTCGAACGTGCCGTTCAAGGACATCATCCGCGCCGAAGTCAACACACTGACCACGGTCGGCGAACACACGAAGGCCGAGTTCACCGGCATCATTGATAAACTGCCGCTGGCTTACTCGAACGTGCCCGCCATCTTCCGGTCGCTCGAAGCCAAAACGCCCGGCGGCGGCGGGTTGTTTTCCATCTTCGTCTCCGACCTGTGCAAGGGTTGCGGCGAATGCGTGCAGGTTTGCGGCGACCACGACGCGCTGCGCATGACGCGCGAGACCGAGGATTTGAACGCCGACCTGACCACCGCGCAGATTTTCTCGCGTCTGCTGCCCGATACGCCGCAGAAATTCCTCGGCCTGTACAATGATACCGATGCTGCGAATTCCCGCGAAGCCGCGTTGCGCAATCATCTCATGGTCCGGCGCAATTACGAGGCGCTGGTGTCCGGCGACGGTGCGTGCGCCGGGTGCGGCGAGAAAAGCGTGCTGCGCGCGGCGGCATCCGTGACCGAAGCTTACATGCGCCCGCTGTATCACAAAAAGGCCGACCGCCTGCGCGCCAAGGCTGCACGGCTGGAAAGCGAAGGGCTGGCGAAACTGCAGGCGTTGAAGCAGCGCGATGAGGCTGAATACCAACTGTTCCGCAAGGCCGTCGCCCACATCATCATGGGCCTGGGCGGCGAAGACGACGACGACACCGCCAAACGCATCGCCGATTACGAGGCCAAACACGGCCCCATCACCGACGAGCAGCTCATCGGCGCTATCATGGCCGTGATGCGGCAGGACGCGTTCAATCACCGCGATTTGCAGTCCATTGACGGCCGGCGCGCCAACGGCATGAGCGTCATGTTTATGGGCGCCAGCACCGGTTGCAACACCGTCTATGGCTCCACCCCGCCGTCCAATCCGCATCCGTATCCGTGGATGAATTCGCTGTTCCAGGATGGCGCGACGATTTCGTGGTTGCTGGGCGAATCACTCATCGTCAACCACGCCCGCCGCTCGGTGGTGCCCGAACGCCTGGCCGACGCGCTGCTAGACCGCGCGGAAGGCGTCATGTCCGCGGCCGATTTGTTCATGCTCACGCACCTCGACGACGCGTTGATGACCGACCAGGAAATCCGCGAGCTGCCGAAGATCTGGACCATTGGCGGCGACGGCGCGCTCGGCGACATCGGGTTCCAGAACGTGTCGAAGGTGATCCTGCAAAACCGGCCGAACGTGAAGATGCTCATGCTCGACACACAGGTGTATTCCAACACCGGAGGCCAGAACTCCGATTCCTCGACCATGCTGGGCGGTTACGACATGAACCAGTTCGGCGTGGCGTCACAGGGCAAATTGATTGAAAAGAAAAACGTGGCTGAAGCGTTCACCAGCGGGCATGGATCGCCGTTTGTGGCGCAGGTCTCGATGGCCAACGCGGCGAAGCTGTACAAGGCGATGCTCGAAGGGCTGGAATACCGCGGCACGGCGTTTTTCCAGGCCTACACCACCTGCCAGCCGGAGCACGGCGTGCCCGACAACATGAGCGCCGACCAGGCCAAGCTCGTCCGCGACGCGCGCGGCATGCCGGAGTTTGTGTTCAATCCGCGCAACGGCGAGACGGCGCAGGAAGCGTTCGATCTCAAGGGCAATCCGACGCCGAACCGCGACTGGTGGCGCACGAAATTCAAGGCGTCCGGCGAGGAATACAACTTCACCGTGGCGCATTGGGCCATTACCGAAACCCGGTTCCGCAAGCACGTCAAGGCCATCAAGGAAGAGGAAGCGCGGGAATTGATTCAGCTCGACGACATGCTGGTGCTGATTACGCAGGATGATGTGATTTACCGGCGCGTGTTCGACCGGAATCACCGTTCCTATGTCCCGAACTTCGGCTGTTACATCAAGGCCGACGTCAACGGGCAGGTCAAGTGTTTTGCCGTGAGCCGGCAGATGGTGTTGTTCGCCGTGGAACGCCGCAAAGCCTGGCGCATGCTCCAAAGCAAAGCTGGTGTGGCCAATAAAGATTACCAGGCGCAAAAAGCCCTGCTCGCGAAACTCGACAAAGGCGAACTCCAACTCGCGGAAGTCCAGTCGAAGACAAAAGAACTGTTTGAGGCAGAACTCGCCAAATTGACCTAACCTCCGTGCTCGCCTGCCACGTGGCGTAGCTTTACGTGGAAGTCGAACTGGCGAAATTGAATTGGGTCTTGGTTGGGGCGGTTTCCACACCGCGCAGCTCATTTTACGGTCTGTTCACGTGTTTAACTTCTGTTGGAACTGAGCCCAACTGCCAAAGACAAGTTCATAAAAAGAGCTACTTAACAGACAGCTCCTATTGATTTCTAATCTTGTTACTGCCGCGTCTTCGTGGGTCACAACGGCGCGGAATCTTACCATGGCGGCCGGGGGTTCCGCGGCTGGCTGAGGGTCTAAGTGCGAAGCCGCACGGGTTAGTTTTTGTAGCGGCGCTGTGTCAGCGCCGTCGCCCGTCATAGACCGGAAGCTGCAGGTTAATTTCTGCGGACGTCGCTGACGGAACCAGGTCAGGACCAGGCCGCAAGGATCTGCTCCGCCTTTACGACTTGTTCCGGCGAGCCGGTGAAATGGCATTTGTTTTTGCCGGATTTGCGGGTGACATGGACCTTGATGGTTTCCAGACCGCTGTTCTTCATCCGCAACTGGAGTTGTTTGTGAACTTCCCTGGCGCCGTGCAAGTTGAGACTGTTGGTCATGCTCGAGCTTCAGCGCGCAGCGGTCAGATAGCAATGCTTATCGCCGGTTATTTTCAAGACATCGGGACGTGCAGGCCATACGGGCCACGGTGATCCCGGCTCACGCCTCTGGCGATGGCCATCTCATCCAGCCGCAAAATAATGGTTGACAAATCCGGCCGCTGTGTGTATATACACAACAACATGAAGAAAGAACGGAATTTCGGGTCCATGGAGGACTGCGTGTGCTCCAACCTCCGCGCGGTGACGCGGGCGGTAACTCAGTTCTTTGACATGGAAGTACGCCAGCATGGCATTCGCCCCACGCAAACGCCGATTCTGGGCGCATTGCAGGCCAAAGACGGGTGGGGCATGGCCGAATTGAGTGAATGGCTCGGAATGGAGCGAACCACCCTGTTGCGAAATCTCCGTCCGTTGCAGCGGGACGGTCTGGTCCGGGCAAAAGGCGGCGGACGAGGCGGCCACGTGGAGCTGGAGATTACGGAAAAGGGGCGCGGGGCCCTGGCCAGACTGCTTCCGGCGTGGCGCTCCGCCCAGGACAAAGTGGTCGCGATCCTGGGAAAAGAACGGTGGTCGGCGATTGTCAGTGATCTGGAGGACGTGGCCACGAAGTTGAAGGGGCAATAACCGCAATTTTTTTTGCACCACGAAGTGTATATACACACAAATTATCAGGGAACGTTGCAATGAATCAAACTTTAAGAAGGCAGTCGTGAAAACGGGCGCAGACCATAGAAAAAGCAACAAAACTAAACTGAAAGGACAAAACATATGAACATGAATATTGAAAGCATGGGAAGCCTCAAAGAAAACGTGGCTTCGGAACTTGATGATAACCATTCGAGCGCGAGATCAGTCGTTTTCGTAGCACTGGCATTGTGGCTCGGTCTCGTTTCTTTCCTCGGCTTTCAAGGGGCATTTGTGGGAAGCGCGGGTTCACCGCCTCTGCCGATTTTCTTCGGTTTCGCAATCCCTTTGGCGGTGTTTTTTGCGGCCTATTTTGGATGGAGCGCATTCCGGGCGTTCGTCCTCGGCGCCGACCTCCGGCTCGCGGCAGCGATTCAGGCGTGGCGTTGGGCCGGCCTGGGCTTCCTCTCGCTCTATGCATATGGAGTGCTGCCCGGACTTTTCGCTTTCCCGGCCGGACTCGGGGACATGGCGATCGGTATCAGCGCGCCGTGGATCGTGCTCGGACTTGTTCGCCACCCGTCATTCGCGGCCAGCCGACGGTTTGTGGTTTGGAATATCATGGGGATCCTTGACCTCGTTATCGCGGTGTCGATGGGGACACTCTGTTCGGGCTTTCTCCGCGGGTTTACCGGGAACGTCACGACGAGCGCGATGGCTCAATTACCGCTCGTGCTCATCCCGGCGTATATGGTTCCATTCTTTATTATGTTGCACTTCACCGCCCTGGCGCAGGCGCTACAGCTGGCCCGCTCCGGGAACTCAGGGCCCGCGCAATAAATATGAACCAGCAAATCTCTTAACCCGCGGGAGTTTTATGCGCATGCGTGACCCAATGAAAGCAATCGACTGCTTTTTTGCTCCAGCCGGAAGATGCGAGCCGCAAGAGCCATGTGATCTCAGCGCGCGGCTCTGGCGGTTTACGCTAAGGCTTAGGCCGTATTCATGAAGCAAAACATATTTTAACCACGGATGGATACAGATGAACACGGTTGAGAAAAGATTTTCAGCCAGGCAAACGAGCCGTACTCATCAATGAAGGATTTCGGATTGCTTAACAGGCGGTCTGGCAAGTCTTAATCCGTGTTTATCCGTGTCTATCCGTGCTCTGATTGAAACGTTACGGCCCAAGGTTCACCTGTCGGCGCAGGTTTATTTGAGCAAGGAAGCGGAATCGGCGTAGACCTGGGCAACCTGTTCCATGGACGGCCGGCGGTCGGGGTTTTTCTCCAGGCACGCCATGATGATGATCACGGTGTTGCGGAGCAGATTGTGTCCCGGTTTCAGCGGGGAAGGCGGCGTCCCCTCCCGGATCGCCCGCTCGATTTGCGCCAGGGTGCCGTCAAACGGATATTTTCCCGTGCACGCATGATAGGCCGTGACGCCAAAGGCGAAAACATCGCCTTTAAAGCCTTTCGTGAAATCCCCCTCCCACTTTTCCGGGGCCGAGTATTGGGCGGTGCCCGCCGGATTTTGTTTTTTGTCCGTGATGAAGGGCGGCAGATTCCCCTCGAAAAACGAGTGTGAAAAATCAATCAGCCGCGTTTCCCCGGGCGTGGCCACGGGCACCATCACGTTCCGGCTCTTCAAATCATTGTGGACGATGGGCCGCCCGCAGAAGATGCCCGCGTGCATATCCGCCACCGTTTCGGCCACGCTTTGCAGGAGGCGATGCGTCTGCCCGGAATCCTTGAGCGTGATGCCCTGGCGCACCAGGTCAGCCAACGTATCACCCTCGATGTATTCCAGAAACAGCCGGTGCGTGGCGGCATCATATGCCAGTTTGCGCCGGATGCGCGGGTGGGTCACCTCGTCCAGTACATAGGCCTCGTTGGCGATGAACACCTCGTCCCAGAATTGCGCCGGCTCCTTCAGCAAGACGGGGTAAGGTTGCCGCTCAAACTCCACGCGGGCCAGCTTGGAAACGCGGGACTGGACCGCCAAGGGCTTCCGTTTTTTTATGGCTCGAATTGTCATGTTCATTCAACGTGGCGCGCGGCTCTGGCGGGGGCCGCCCGGAGCGCGAATACGCTGCACTAACACAGGTCATTTTTGTTCTGTGCTCTTATATCCGAGTAACGGCAGCATCGCTTCTGCGTAACGCGTTCCCAACTCCCGGTAGCCTGCCGGAGTGAAATGCAGATGGTCTGGCGATATGGCGGCGCAACCGGCGGAAGAAATGACATAGGAATTGGGAATGGTTTTTGGCAACTCATCGATGATTTTGTTCATACTCGCGCACTGCCCATTTTGGTCGGCATTTACAACTTCACCAGCGAGCAAAGGCACGGCTTCGGCCTCGAGATTCAAGTCTTTAATCAGATTGTCGTAAACGCCTTTGACTTTGTTGGGCCATTGCCGGTCACCCGTGTTGGACTCTCCCTGGTGCAGCAGGATTCCCTTGATCACGCCGTCTTTCTGGGCTTGTTTCGCCATGCTCACCAGATACTCATAGGGGTTTCCGTTGTATGCCCTGATGATGCCTTTCATCCAAACGGGGGCGTTGGATGCGTAGGACTGGTATTTGTCCTCTTCGAACAGTTCAATTTTACAGCCGGCCACCGCCACGACCACTACGCCTACCCGGATGTTTTTCGGCAGGTGCGCCGCCAGGGTCCGGCCAAAATAATCGGCCGGGCCAATACCATTGCCGGGACGGCACAACGGAGGGACCGCCGGATACCAATTGCCCTTCTTTCTGGCCTGCCCGGGAAAATCAACCGCCGCCAGGACCTGAAAGCGGTCATCCACGTTCGTTTTGTCCTGCAGTTGAATTCCGGGAAAGCCTTCCATGTTGGACTGGCCAAAGCACACGAAGATCCAAAAATTCGTGTCCTGGGAAAATGCGTTCACATTTAACCAGAGCAATCCTGCCATTACGAGCCATCGCAATTTCATTTTCATAACCGTTGGATTGAATATCATTTAAATCAGGAGAAATTGGTTCTCGTTCCTGCCAAGCATGGCGCCATACTAACAGAGCATCGCCCGGAATCAACTCGGGTGACTTTATTTGGAGCAACAATCTCGAGGCAGGACCTCATGCGCAAAACGCCCAGCGCCCGAGCCCGTGATATTTCGTCGCCCCGACTTCGCTGGCTACAAGGACGATCTCCCTCACTGTCCAGGACACCGGCTTGATACCCCTGGGATCAAGTTGCTGCTTGTCATAGAGGAGGGTCAGGTGCGGCACAAATCCCGGAGCCGGGGAATTTGTGGAAATATATTTTGCAAATTCAGCCCAGAGCAAGCGATGCAGGTTTCTTACTCCGTCGTTTCCGTGATCATCACCAACAAGAACCAGGGGATAGTTTCCAGATCCTCGTTGAAAGCTCATTACCCGATCGAACTTGATTTCAAACGGACACGTGACGGTAGCGACCGCCTTACACACCCGGCGAATGATCTCAACCGCGATTTCAGGCGGGTTTCCGGGAAGGCGGGGAAGAGGCAGGGAAACGTGAAGGTGGCTGATGGGGCGCATTCTGCCACACAACTCATACATTTCGCAAAGCGAGTTTCCAAGGCGGTAGACCTGCTTGCCCGTGTCATGATCCAGGAAGGCAGCGAGGACCAGGCTGTATTTGGGCAGATGCGGTTGTGGTATTTCGAACAGTGCGAGTTGTTTATTCATAGTTCAGCCGGGAACTCGCAGGAAGTTCCTGCACCAGTTTAGCACAGAATTCACAGTGCGATGGGGAAGATTGATTGACTTCAAAATGATCGCCTCGCGCTCGCAGCAGCAACCGGCGTTGAGATGTATTGAATTCACTTCCATTTTAAAACATTGTATCTGGAGTAAATATCATGAAAGCCATTCAAGGTTACCATCTCATCAAACCCGAAGACCTCTTCTGGCGGCCGTCCAATCTGATGAAAATTCCGAATGCGGATTATCTGGAACGCACCGGGAGCGAAAACATCGGCGCGCGGCTCTGGCGGTTGCCGCCCAAAAGCGCCAACACACTGCACAAGCACATCCGGGCGGAGGAGTTCTATTTCGTATTGGAAGGCACGGGCCGCTTGCGTGTGGGCAACGAGACATTGACCGTGCCGCGCTACGGCGGCGTGCTGGTCGGGCCGGACCAGTTGCGCCAGGTGTTCAACGACACCGATGCCGAGGTGCTCTGGCTCATCATCGGCGCACCGGAGGAACTGGAATTTCTCCAGGGTTCAAAATCCAAAATGGACCTTTCGCTCATTTATCCGACCGACCCGAAACAATTGCCCAAGGAACTTGCCGGCGTGGACTGGCCGCCGAAGGCGTAAACTTTTCTCCCCAAAAAATTCCGAAAATTTTTCTTGCGCCGGATTTGTTTTGCGTTAATATTTAACCATATGGTTAAATGTTCGACACGATTGTTGGACCGCACGTTCGGCGCGCTGGCCGACCCGACGCGCCGCCGCATCCTCGAACATCTCGCGGGCGGCGATCGTTGCGTGACGGATCTGGCCAGGCCGTACCGGATGTCGCTGCCGGCGGTTTCCAAGCATTTGCGCGTCCTGGAGAACGCCGGGCTCGTGCGCCGCAAGCGCGACGGGCGCGTGCATCGCTTGAAACTGGAAGCCAGGCCGATGCAGCAGGCGCAGGCGTGGATCGAGGAATACCGGAAATTCTGGGAAACGAGCTTTGACCGTTTGGACGAGTACTTGAAACAACTGCAAACCAAGGAGAAAAAATGAACACCACAGCAACCATCAAAGAAAACAACATCAAACTTCAACTCACCCGCGTCTTCGACGCGCCGCGCGAACTGGTTTTCCAGGCGTGGACGGAGGCGAACCAGTTCAAGCAATGGTTCGGAGCGGCAGCGTGCGAAGGATCGTCATTGCAATCAGTGAAGGCGGACGTACGCACCGGCGGCAAGTATCGCCTCCAGGTGCGGCGCGCCGACGGCGAATTTTTCACGACCGTCGGGACTTATCGCGAAGTGAAACCGCCGGAGCGGCTGGTTTTCACGTGGCAATTTGAGAAGGACGGCAGCGGCGATGAATTCGGCGAAGTCGAGCCGCCCGAAATGCTCGTGACGCTTGAATTCAAGGCGCGCGGAAAACAGACGGAATTGATTTTGACGCACGAGAAGTTTGCGTCCGTCGAAAGCCGCGACCGGCACGAAGAGGGCTGGACTCGTTGCCTCAACGAACTCGGAAGATTTGTCGGCAAATAGGTTGTGGCGACCAAAGTGGCAAATTCCGTTTGAAGGTCCAAACTGACATCGCAGCCTGAGACAAAGGAGAACCTTATGCCAAAAGTTAAAACTGTCCGCAGAATCAAAAGCCACAAAGTGGCTTCGCAAAAGGAATGGCTGGCCGCCCGGCTCAAGCTGCTCAAGGCGGAGAAGGAACTGACCCGGCGCAGCGACGAACTGGCGCGCCGGCGGCAGGAACTGCCGTGGGTTCGGATCGACAAGGAGTATCAATTCGAGACCGGCGAGGGCAAGGTCCCGCTGGTAGGCCTCTTCCGCGGGCGCTCGCAGGTCCTCATCTACCATTTCATGTTCGGCCCCGACTACTCGGCCGGGTGCCCGGCCTGCTCGTCGATCGCGGACGGCTTCAGCGGGTTCGCGGTTCACCTGGCCAGCCATGACGTGATGCTCTGGGCGGTGTCGCGGGCGCCGTTCACGAAACTGCAGGCCTACCGGCGGCGCATGGGATGGACCTTTCCGTGGGCATCATCGTTCAACAGCGACTTCAACTTCGATTTCGACGTCGGGCTCACCGCGGAGCAACAGCGCAAAGGGGGCTTTGCATACAACTACCGGCGCGAAGCGGCGGCCAAGGCTGACCGCGCGCTCGAGGGGCGGGAGACCGGGAAGTGGCGCGAGGCGCCGGAGAGTGGCGGACCCGTCGCCGAGATGGCGGCCCGATGCGGGACGGACGCGGCCACTTACCTCCGCGAAAGGCCGGGCATGAGCGCGTTTGTGCTTGAGGACGGCATCGTTTATCACACCTATTCCACCTATGCACGCGGACTGGACAGCCTCTGGGGCATGTACCAGTGGCTCGACCGCGCTCCCCGGGGGCGCAACGAGACGGAAATCTGGTTCCGCCGCCGCGACGAATACGGGAAAGGCGCGTCGAAAGATTGCTGCTGCGCTTGAACGCCCGGTAAGGTCACAGGACCGCCAAAGAAAGGAAAATATTATGCCAAAAATCAAAACCTTCCGCGGCATGGAGAGCCGCAAAGTCGTCTCGCAAAAGGACTGGCTTGTGGCCCGCAAACGACTCCTCGTCGAAGAAAAGAAGTTCTCGAAACTGCGCGACCAATTGAACCGGCAACGCCGCAAGCTGCCCTGGGTCAAAATTGAAAAGGACTACGTTTTCGAGGGACCGGCCGGCAAAGTAACGCTCGCCGATTTATTCTGCGGCCGGAGCCAGCTCATTGTCTACCACTTCATGTTCGGGCCGGCCTGGGGTGAAGGCTGCCCTCATTGCTCATTCTGGGCCGACCATTTCGACGGCGTGAACTTTCACCTTGGCCAACGCGACACCGCTTTCGCCGTCGTTTCCCGCGCGCCCGGGAAGGAGATTGAACCGTTCCAGCAACGCATGGGCTGGAAGTTCAAGTGGGTTTCCTCGTTCGACACGGATTTCAATTTTGATTTCAACGTGTCCTTCACGCGGGAACAACGAAAGCGTGGCAAGGCCATTTACAATTATGCCCCGTTGGAAATGGACATGGACGAACGCGAAGGCGTCAGTGCATTTTACCGCGACCGGAACGGCGACATTTACCACACCTACTCGTCTTATGCGCGGGGGATTGACCTGATGAACACCACCTACAATTTCCTCGACCTGACGGCCAAAGGCCGCAACGAAAATCCGGAGGCTTCGCAGGATTGGGTGCGTTACCATGATGAATACAAGGACTGATCCGGCTCGAGGCGGGTGCGCGTCGTCTTTCGGGCTCAGCGGATTCGTGGTGATTCGCGTCCATTCGTGGTTGAACCGGGCGATTGCGGGCGCGCCGGAGGAACTTGAATTTCTGCCCGGGGGTAAAGTGCAAGCCCGACCGGTTGCTCATTTACCCGGCTGACCCGCAGCCGTGGCCCAAGGAACTCGCCGGCGGGGATCGGCCACCGAAAACCTGACAACCGACATCGTTACAACTTTGCCGCTTGACATGCAACCTTTTGGTTGCATATTATCTCACGAAATGGACGCCGTGTTCAAAGCATTGGCCGACCCGAGCCGGCGGAAGTTGCTCGACCGGTTGCACCGGAGCAACGGTCAGACGTTGTCGGAGTTGTGCCAGCATCTGGACATGACGCGGCAGGCGGTTGCCAAGCATTTGGGGTTGCTGGAAGCAGCGAACCTGGTGGCCGTCGTCTGGCGCGGGCGCGAGAAGCTGCATTATCTGAATCCGGTGCCGTTGCACGAGATCCACGAGCGCTGGATTGGCAAATACGAACGTCATCGCCTCCAGGCGGTGAGCGATTTGAAAAAACATCTCGAAAACCCAAACGTGGAAGCCTATGGAGAAGCCAAAGATCGTTTACGTCACGCATATCAACACCACGCCGGAAAAGTTGTGGGCAGCGCTCACTGAGCCCGAGTTTACCCGGCAATTCTGGAACGGGCGGCGGATTCAGTCCGATTGGACGGTCGGGGCGTCCGTCAAAACCCTCAGGCCGGATGGCGGGATTGAGTTGTCGGGTGAAGTGTTGCAGGCCGACCCGCCGCGCCTGCTTTCATACACGATCCTGCGTCAGACGCCCGAAGGCGCGCCTCCCGAGAAACGGACGCGTGTCACGTTCGAAATCGCTATGGCATTTGGCGTCGCCAAACTCACGCTCACGCACGATGAATTCGATCCCGATAGCGGGCGTTCCCTTGAAGTCTTCCAGGGTTGGCCGGCGATTATCAGCAGCTTGAAGAGCCTGCTCGAAACCGGCAACGCTTTGCCCTTCAAATGGAATTGGTGATGACCGGTTTTGCTTCCATAACGAATGCTTCAAACCAGGGAGAAATATGAATATGAACGAAGCCACGGTTCAGGTCCGTTACATCGTCAATGATATTGACGCCGCGATTGTCTTTTATTGCCAACGTCTCGGTTTCCACGAAGACATGCATCCTTCCCCGTTTTTCGCCATGCTGTCGCTGGGCGATCTTCGGTTGGTTTTGAGCAAACCCGGCGGCGGGCCGGGCGGCGGTGCGGCGATGCCTGATGGCCGGCTGCCCGAACCGGGAGGTTGGAACCGCTTCGCGATCCAGGTCCCCGACCTCGCCGCGACGGTCGAAACGTTGCGCAAGGCGGGAGCCCGTTTCCGCAACGAGATGGTCACGGGCGTGGGTGGCAAACAGATCCTGCTCGAAGATCCTTCCGGAAATCCGATTGAACTGTTCGAGCCGACCATCCCCGAGGCCCGCCTTGGCTCGCGCGCTTGAGAAAGAATTAAGTCGCCTGTGAACGTGAAAGCGAAAGCCGGCTGACGAGGCCAGTGGTGGCAAACGCCATCACGCACTGGCGTTCCGGTGCGGATTTTGAAATCCTCCGGACATGATGTTGACGGACATCGGCCGGTGCCGGCTGGCGAACCAGTTGATTTCAGTCTCCCGTTGCCGGGAGCCGGAGCAGGTGGTCGCCGCGCTCGGCGCCCTGCAGGCCCAGGATTATGCCGGCGCGCTCTGGTCCGTCGGCCTGCGCTTGCCGGACGCCACCGAGGCCGCGGTCGAAAAGGCCATCGCCAGACGGAAGATAGTCCGGACCTGGCTGATGCGTGGCACGTTGCACTTTGTCGCCACGGCGGATGTCCGGTGGTTTCTGGAATTGTTGACACCGCGAATCATCGCCGGGAGCGCCGCCCGGGCGCGCAATCTGGAGCTGGACGCGGCGGTTTTCGCCCGGTGCGAAAAGCTGTTCGTCCGCGCCTTGAAGGGCGGCCGCCAACTCCCGCGCGAGGCTATGATGGAACTGCTGGAGAACCACAAGATTTCCACGGCGAAAATGCGCGGCTATCACATCCTCTGGCGGCTGGCCCAGGAGGGTCTGATCACTTTTGCCGCGCGCGCGGGCAGGTCCCAGACATTTGCCCTGCTGGACGAATGGGTTGCACCCGCGCAGAAGCTGGACCGCGCGGCGGCGCTGGCCGAACTGGCGCGGCGTTATTTTACGAGTCACGGCCCGGCGCTGCTGGCGGATTTTGCCGGATGGTCGGGGTTGAGGAGTGCGGATGCGCGTGCGGGAGTGGAGGCGGCATCGTCCGCGTTGCGTCGGGAAAGAATCGGGAACGCGGATTTCTGGATGCCGGCGGATGCCGCCGCTCCCAATGCCGGGATGACAGAAGCGCAACTATTGCCGGGTTTCGACGAGTATTTGCTCGGCTACAAGGACCGCAGCGCGGTGCTGGAAGCCCGGCATGCGAAGAAAATTGTTCCGGGCAGCAACGGCGTGTTTTCACCCACCCTCATCCTCCAGGGCCGCGTGGCCGGCACCTGGAAACGCACGTTGAATAAAAAGACCGTCGTTATCGCCGTGAGCAGTTTCAATCCGTTGAAGAAAGCAGAGAAGCAAGCCGTGGCCGCCGCCGCAGACCGGTATGGCCAGTTTCTCGGGTTGCCGGTGGAAGTCAATTGAACTGTCTGTTTTGACACTGATCTCCGCAACGGCCAGGCAGGCCAACAAGCCTGCCCCCGGTCCGCGCTGGTCCCTGGAGGACAGACCGATCCGTTGGTGAAGTTCGCGTGGCCGAAGCGCACGAAGGATACCGGGCGCAAAGTTAACGGTGGCGCGGCCATGGGCGGGTATTGGGATAGACAATGCACTCTCTACCCGTCAAAGAGTGGCATACCGCTGGTCACGTGTATTTTTCCGGGCGGGCATCAGTTCGACCCGGCCGCACCGGCGTTGATCGTGAAGTTCTTCATAGAACACCCAGGTGGAAATACGGAGCCAGCGCGTCCGTCTGATCGGTGATCGGGTTGAAAAGATAGTTGCCGATAGTTGTTGCTATTCCGCCGGAACCAGTCATGCTGTGCGTGTCTGTTAGATGGCTTGTCTCTTTCAAGGCATGGTAAATCCTCAGGTGAACCTGGTTCAGTGATGATTTGAAATCCGATTAACGGAAACAGTCTGGTAAAAGCAAAGTTTAGTCTAGGACAGTAAAACATCATATGAGCAGTAAATTATTTGTCGGGAATCTTTCCTTTGACACCACCGAAAACGACCTGCAGGACGCGTTTGCCGCGCACGGCACGGTCACGGAAACCAACCTGTTGATGGACCGGGAAACCGGCCGGCCCCGCGGTTTTGGTTTCATTACCATGAGCTCCGCCGAGGAAGCCCAGAAGGCCATCGAAGCCCTGAACGGCTCGCAACTCGGTGGCCGCGCCCTCACGGTCAACGTGGCCAAGCCGCGTGAAGAACGCGGCGGCGGCGGCGGCGGTCGTCGGGAATTCCGTGTGAGAGGCAACGGCGATCGTAATCGCTACTAAGCCATTTTGGATTTCAGGGCGGAGTCCGGTGAAAACCGGGCTCCGCTTTTTTATTTTTTGGTTCCTCCGAACGGCTCCCCCTTCACCCGCACGCGTGCGACGCGGCGCATCAGAATTTCAACGGGCCGACGGTTTCAGTTCCGAAATTACCCTGCCCTCGGGGATTTTTTTGCGGGCCGACAACCGATGCGCGCCTTTGAGCAGGCGGCAGAAATCTTTTTTGCTGGTGACGGTTTTCGTGCCGGTCTTGCTGGCAAGACTGTCCAGCAATTTGTATTCCACCTCGAGCCGTTCCAGCCGCACGATGCGGACATATTGTCCGTCCTTTTTCCAGACCTGACCCTGGCAAAGTTTCACGGCCATGTGATTTTGGGGAGTCATCTGTCCCTCCTGACTTTTGTCGGGAGAGACAGCGATGGGCGACTGGTTACCTTTTCTTGTTGGCAGCTTGCTTGTCGGCGGTGGCCTGTTTTTTTATCCGGTCGGCGCTGTTGGCTTGGGCCTGTTTCTGGTTTGATTTTTTCCGGTTCGATTTGGGGGATCGGTCGCCCATAATTTTGCTTTTATTCCGCGGTTGATTCACCTGCGGCATGTCAGTTTCTCCGAAGGGGCTCACATCCTGCCTGCCGGGGTTGCCATTGTAAATGATGGACTCCGTTTCAGAATGAGGATTCGTCCATAAGTTGCGGCCGGTGACGGGTTGGAGGGTTCAACCGGGTAAAATCCAAAACTTGTTCCGGCCCGATTTTTTGTTATGATCCGCGACCTTTGTGAACATCACGGAAGAAATCCAGAAGCGGCGCACGTTCGCCATCATCTCGCATCCGGACGCGGGCAAGACCACGTTGACGGAGAAGCTGTTGCTTTACGGTGGCGCGGTGCAGCTCGCCGGCTCGGTCACCGCGCGCAAGAACCAGTCCGCCACCGCGTCCGACTGGATGGAGCTGGAAAAGAAGCGCGGCATTTCCATCAGCTCCACGGTGCTGCAATTCGACTACCACGGCTACCGCCTCAATCTGCTCGACACACCGGGGCACAAGGATTTTTCCGAGGACACCTACCGCGTGCTGACGGCGGTGGATTCGGTCGTGATGGTGATTGATTCGGCCAAGGGCATCGAGCCGCAGACGCGCAAGCTGTTCGAGGTCTGCCGCCAGCGCGGCGTGCCCATCTTCACGTTTATGAACAAGTGCGACCGGCCCACGAAGGACCCGCTCGCCTTGCTCGATGAGCTGGAGCGCGTGCTCGGCATCGGGGCGTTTCCGGTGAACTGGCCCATCGGCAACGGTTTCGAGTTCCAGGGTGTCTTTGACCGGCAGACGAAGTTGATGCATTTGTTCGAACGCACGACCGGCGGCCAATATCGCGCGCCGGTGCAGATTGGTGGACTGGACGACCCTGCGGTTCGCGGCCGGCTCGACGGCGAGACCTTTCGCCGGACCGTCGAAGAGCTCGAAATGCTCGAACAGGCCGGGCACGACTGGGATGACGCCGCGGTGCTCGCGGACAAGACCACGCCGGTGTTTTTCGGCAGCGCCAGCAACAACTTTGGCGTGCAACTGCTGCTGGATGGTTTCCTCAAGCATGCGCCCGGACCAAAAGGACGGCATTCCGCCTCACCCGTAGGACAGGCGTCGCGCCTGTCTCCAACTGAAAAGAATCCAGAGAATGGAGACAGGCAAGATGCCTGTCCTACATTTATAACCCCGGAACATCCGGCGTTCTCCGGATTCATCTTCAAAATCCAGGCGAACATGGACCCGAAGCATCGCGACCGCATCGCGTTCGTCCGGGTTTGTTCCGGCAAATTCGAACGCGACATGACGGTGCATCATTCGCGGTCGGAAAAGAAGGTGCGCCTTTCCAGTTCGCACAAACTGTTCGGCAACGAACGTGAGACGGTGGATGAGGCGTATCCCGGCGATGTCATCGGCCTGGTCGGCCACAACAGCTTTGGCATCGGGGATACGCTGACGACCGATCCCAAAATTGTTTACAAGGAAATCCCGCGCTTCACGCCCGAAGCCTTCAGTTATCTGCACAATCCGAACACGGCGAAGTTCAAGCAATTCCGCCAGGGGCTGGAACAGTTGATGCAGGAAGGCGTCATCCAGGCGTTGTACCTGCGCAATTCGTCCGTGAAAACACCCTTGCTCGCCGCGGTCGGCCCGTTGCAGTTCGAGGTCGTGCAATTCCGGCTCGAAAACGAATACGGCGCAGCGTCGCGCCTCGAAGCCGCGCCCTGGACGGTCGTCCGCTGGCTGCCGGTGGACCTGAAGGAAGACGACCTCGACGCCCTGTCGCTGCCGACTGGCTCCCGGGTTGCGTATGACTTGGGCAAAAACCCCGTGGTGCTGTTCCCCAACGAATGGTCGGCGGATTATTTCACCAAAACCAACGAGCGGGTGCCGTTGTCCGCGCTGCCCATGCAAACAGCAAAGGAATAAACCACGGATGGACACAGATGCACGCGGATGAAAATACATTGTCCACAAGTAGGGCGCGTCACTCCGTGCGCGCCGTTGGGCGATTGTTGGCATGCGAACGTCACACCACGATCGGCGGCGGGCAGAGGACTGCCCGCCCTACCAGTGAATCCGTGTCCATCCGTGGTTAAAACATGTCCACCATCCTGACCGCCACTGAGATCACCGTCCGCTATGGTGATCGCACGGTGCTCGACCAAGCGACGCTGGCCATTGATGAGGGTGACCGCATCGGTCTGGTCGGGCGCAACGGCTGCGGCAAAACGACGTTCCTTCGCATCCTCGCCGGGCTGCAATCGCCCGACAGCGGCGACGTTACCCGGCGTCGCGACCTGGTGGTGAGCTACCTGCCGCAGGATTTCATGCTCGATACGGCGAAGAACGTGCTTGAAAACATCCGCGACGGCGCGAAGCCGGTACTCGATTTGATTGCCGAGTTCGAATCGCTGCCGCATGACGCGAAACGGCACGAGGAACTGGAGCATCGCATAGCCGCGCTGGAAGGCTGGACGCTGGACCGGCGCATCGAGACCGCGATGTCGCATCTGAACTGTCCCGCCGCCGACCGGCGCATCGACACCCTGTCCGGTGGCGAGAAACGGCGCGTAGCGATGTGCCGCGCCCTGGTCTCGGACCCCGACCTGCTGATCCTCGACGAACCGACGAACCATCTGGATCCGGAATCCATCGAATGGGTCGCGGAATTTCTCGACGAGTTCCACGGTTCGTTCCTGGTGGTCACGCATGACCGCTATTTTCTCGATCGCGTGGCGAAGCGCATGGTCGAGTTGTCCGACGGCCGGTTTTTCTCCCACGCCGGCAATTACACGGATTACCTTCTGGACAAGGCCGAGCGCCAGGCCGCCGACGCCACCCTCGAGCACAAGCGCCAGATGTTTCTGAAAAAGGAACTGGCCTGGGTGCGGCAGGGTCCGCGGGCACAACGCAGCAAACAGAAGAACCGGTTCGAGCGTTACTACGAAACCGCCGCGCAGGACGGGCCGGTGATTGAGGAAGACGTGGAGCTTTGCATTCCGCCGCCGCCGCAACTGGGCAATCGCGTGGTCGAGTTGAGCAACCTCGGCATGGACCTCGGCGGGCGCACACTGTTCCGCGGATTCAACTTCACGTTTGAGAACGGCCAGCGCATCGGCGTCGCCGGGCGGAACGGCCTCGGCAAAACCACGTTGCTCAAAATCATCATCGGCCAATTGGCGCCCACCGAGGGCACGGTGAAGACCGGGCAGCTTACGAAGTTCAACTACGTGGACCAGGGCCGGATCCAACTGCGCGAGGAACGCACGGCGTTGGAGGAGGTCAGTGACGGCACGGAATTTGTCATCTTCGGCGACGGCAAACTATCGTTGCGCGCCTACCTGAAACGTTTTCTGTTCGCCGACGATCGCATCACAACGCAGGTGAAATATTTGAGCGGCGGCGAACGCAGCCGGCGGGTGCTCGCGCGCATCCTGAAGAACGGCGGCAACTTTCTCATCCTCGACGAACCGACGAACGATCTGGACCTGCCGACGTTGCGCGTGCTGGAGGAGGCGCTGATTGCGTTCCCCGGCACCGTGCTGGTGGTGAGCCACGACCGCTATTTCCTGAACCGCGTCTGCACCGACGTGCTGGCATTCGAAGGCGACGGCAAAATCCACCACAGTGTCGGTGATTACGATTATTATCTGGAAAAGAAGCAGCGCGCGACCGTAGCTGCGTCTCGGCAGAGCGCGGCCATAGTTGCCTTGAACAAGTCTTCCGCACTCTCACGAGATGCGGCTACGAGGGCGACGAAGACAGTGCAACCGGCCAGGCCCCGCAAATTGTCCTTCAAGGAAGCACGCGAACTGGAAGGCATGGAGGCACAAATCCACGCCGTGGACGCGGAAATCGCCCGCATCGAAGGCCTGTTCATTTCGCCGGATTTTCATCGCACGCACGCCACGCAAACCAGCCGGCTCAACGCCGATCTCGCCGCCGCGAAGGAGAACCTCGCAAAACTCTATGCGCGCTGGGAGGAGCTGGAGGCGATCAAGGCCGCAGTGGAACGGCCCGGTTAACCCGGTTCCTCAAGGCTTCAAGAGGCCGGCAAAATTGGCGCGATGACGCCAGAGCAGGAACAGGGCGAGGGCGCCGACGACCGACGCAACCTGCCAGCCTTGATGATTCAGGAAGATGTGGAAGCAGAGGATGTTCACGATCACCGGGCCGAGCAATGTCAGGCCCAGCGGAATGTAACGGCCAATCAGGAGAATCAATCCGCCGGCGACCTGGCAGAATCCAACAACTTTCACATAGCCCGTGTCCATCATCGCGTTGATGAAGTCGCCGGCAGGTCCGGACATCGGCGGCGCGTGGATGAAATGCAGAAAGGCGTTCGAGCCAAAGACGACGAACACGAGTCCGAGCAGAACACGAGCGATAATTTCGGCGATTTTCATGCGGCAATGTTGAACAGGATTGGTAAAATTTCAACCCCCTTCCCAAACGGCTCAAGTCCATCCTTCAGCCCGGGATTGGCCCGCCACGCGGGACCCTCCCGGGTCAACCACGACAAAAATTGTCGCCCGCACAGCAAGGAACGGTGAGGAATTGATGGAACAATTCTTTGACTTCGCCGTGCAACAGGGGTTTGCTGGTGGCGACCAAGTTGAGACCGTCTTTACCTCGCCTGTTTTCGAGCCGTCGAAGCCGCGATTCCATCTTGTTGGAAAGCCATTGTAGAAGTCCATGAGTAAAAAAATTCTTTTGACCAGTGTCTGCCGTCCGATGGGGCCGCAATACGGCGATGCGCCGTCGGTCGGTTATGAACTCCTTTACCGGCAGGTGACGCGGGCGCAGGGCATCTTCAGTCCGCGCACGGTGAACGTGCATTTCGGGCTGGATTACATCGCCGAAAATCTCGACGCGCCGACGGTGGTGCTGCAATACCCGTCCCGGCGCGAGTTGATCAAGGAACTCAAGAAGGGCTACGACTACGTGGGCGTTTCCTTCATCATGGCGGTGATGCACAAGATGAAGGAGACGGTTGCCCTGATCCGGAAATACGCGCCGGACAGCAAGATCGTCCTCGGCGGTTACGGCACGGTGTTGAAGGACGACGTGCTCAAGCCGTATGCGGACCACATCTGCCGCGAGGAAGGCGTGGCGTACTTCCGCCGGCTGCTGGGCGAACCGGAAATCCCCATGCCCTACAAACATCCGCTCATCGTCAGCTGGCTCAAGGTGTTCGGCTGGAAAGTTTCCGGCACGGGAAAAATCTTCGCCGGCCTCGGCTGCCCGAACGGTTGTGACTTCTGTTGCACGTCGCATTTCTTCTCGCGCAAGCACATCAAGCTGCTGCCGACCGGACAGGACATTTACAACGTGGTGGAAAGATACTTCGACCTCGACCCGAGCCTGGTCTTCCTGATTCTCGACGAGGATTTTCTGCTCAACAAAAAGCGCGCGATGGAGTTCCGCGAGTGTGTTGTGCAGGGCGACAAACGGCCTTCGATCTTCGCCTTCTCGAGCATCAAGGCCATCAGCCAATACAAGGTCGAGGAAATTCTGGAAATGGGCATTGACGGCTTCTGGATTGGCTACGAAGGCACGCGGTCGAATTACGCCAAGCAACAAGGCCGGCCGGTCGCTGACATTCTCACCGAATTCCGCGAGCACGGCATCACGGTGCTGACCTCAATGATTGTCGGGTTCGATTATCAGACCCCCGAAATTGTTGCGCAAGAGTTGGACGGGTTGATGCAGCTCAAACCCGCGCTTGGCCAGTATCTCATTTACGGTCCCGTGCCCGGCACGCCGTTCCACGAGAGAGTCATCAAGGAAAACCTGCTGCAAGATGTTTACACCAGCGACAAGGATTTGTTTTATCGGCGCGCGGACGGGTTTCGCACGATGATGAAACATCCGACGCTGTCGCCGGCGCAAATCGAGGACCTGCAGCGCTGGTGTTTCGAGCAGGATTTTCAGCGGCTGGGCCCGAGCATTTACCGCGTGCTGGAATCCCGCTTCCTCGGCTACCTCAAGCTCAAGGATTCGGCGAACCCGGTCCTGCGGCAGAAGGCCGAACACTACGCCAGGGATTTGCGCTATGCCTATCCGGTTTTTCTGCCCGGCAAATGGCTCGGCCCCAACGCCAAAATCCGGAAATGGATCGGCGATTTGGAGTCGCGCATCCACGTCGAACTGGGCCGGCCAGCCTTTGTGCAACGATGGAAGTCGGTCCTGGCCGTGGGTGCGGCGCTGTGGACGGGGCTGACGTTGAAGCTCGACCTGTTCCAGCATCCCCGATTACAGCGGACGGCGTATCGCCTGCCCGGCAAACGCTGGAGCGCCTTTGAACTGTGGGAGGAATTCCAGAAAAAACATCCCCGGCCGGACTTCTCCGTGCAGGTCGAGTTGCAACACGCGAAGCAGCAGGTCTGGATGCGACTGGAAGGCGCGCTTTCCGCGAGGGACGCGGAAGGATTGGGCCAGCGCATACGTGATTCGCTGGCACGCAGCCGGAGCCGGCTGGTGCTGGACCTGAACAAATTGCACTGGGACAAGGTGGAGGACCTGCGTCCGTTGCGGGAAAAGCTCGCGGCCTATCGCTCCCGCATCCGGGTGGTGCTGCCCAGGTTGTCAGCGGCACATCCCGAATTGTTGCTGCTGGCCAGCATGTTTCAACATTACTAGGGCCGATTTCCCGACGCGGGCAAAAACCCGGGCACGGCGTTGCTCAAATCAGCCCAGGAACACCGTATTTACGGAAAGGAAGGAACCCGCCATCACGTTGGAAGAATTTCTCAATGAAGCCGTTTGTGCCGGTCTTTCCGCTGCTTACGATGGCGATACGTGTCGATGATCACCAGAATGAAAAGGATCATCCCACCGATCGCCAGCGCGATGACGATGGGTTTATCCCGCCAAATTTCAGACACAAAACTGGACGAGTCTGAATTCATCCTGACCCAGTCTACATCCAGTCCCGTTGAAACAAAAGTGAACAGTTGATGGGCCAGAGGAGCCTCCGAGGACATTGAGGGCGCAGCGCCATCCGCGAACGGGTAACCCGGTCGCGCTGGTCACGTTTTGGCACTTGTCCGGGCCCGGTGTTTCTTTCCCCAGCGACACAATTCCGCCATCACGGGCCGCAAGGTCTGGCCGTAGGGGGTGAGCGAGTATTCGACCCGGAGCGGGACCTGGTGAAAGACTTTGCGCGAAACGATTCCATCGCGTTCGAGTTCACGCAATTGTTGCGTGAGCATCTTTTGCGTGGCATCCGGCACGCTCTTGCGCAGTTCGCCGAAGCGTTTGGTGCCTCCCAACAGGCACCAGGTGATGACCGGTTTCCATTTTCCGCCGATGACATCCAAGGTGTCGCGAACGGGACATTCTTCGAGTCTCATGGTATCCAAAAGGTATCTACGGCACATGATAGTGCCTACTTGTTGAAATCACTGTATGCGATAAATTCGAGAGGCAAGGCAAGACGTAAGCGTACCCGGGGAGACCCGGGAAACGGGAACATTCCGGGCTAAAACGGCTCGTACGTGATGCGGAATAGACATTCAAACTCGGAGAAAACCTATGATTTTGATAACCGGAGCCACGGGCAACAACGGACAGGAACTGGTACGGCAACTGGCGGCGATGGGACAACGAGTCCGCGCCCTGGTACGCGATCCCGTCAAGGGGGCGAACCTCAAGGGTCCGAATGTCGAGTTGGTCGCCGGCGACTTTGACCAGCCGGCGTCGCTGGACACGGCGCTCAAAGGCATCGAGAAAGCATTTCTGCTGACGCCGGTCGCGGAATTTTTTGTGGCCTGGCAAAAGGCATTCATCAAAGCGGCGCAACGCGCGAAGGTGAAGCACCTGGTCAAATTTTCCGGCATGGGCTCCGGGCCTGATGCCGGTGCCGGATTGTTGCGGTTGCACCACGAAACTGACGAGTTTTTGCGGCGATCCGGCGTGCCGTTTACGATCCTGCAGCCGAATTCGTTCCATCAAAACATTCTGTCGTCCGCCGCCACCATCAAAACACAAAACAAGTTTTATCTGCCGCTGAAGAACGCCGCCATGGCTACCGTAGACATCCGCGACATCAACGCTGTCGCCGCCCGGGTGTTTACCAGTCCCGGTCATGAAGGGAAAACCTATGTCATCACCGGACCGGAGTCGCTAACCAGCCAGCAGGTTGCCGAAAGACTGTCCTCCGTGCTGGGACGGAAGGTTGATTATGTAGATGTGCCGCTGGCGGCCGCGGAAGACGGCATGCGCCAGGCGGGCATGCCGGAATGGAGTATCCGGACGGTGGGTGAGCTCCTGGGCTATTTCGCCACTGGCGCGGCGGCAGCCGTCACGGACACCGTTCCCCGATTGCTTGGCCGACCGGCGGTTTCCTTCGAGCAATTTGCCCGGGACCATCGGGCGGTGTTCACGACCTGACCCCGGTCCGATCCAAAACCGATTCCATAACGCTTCCGCACCCGGCAAAACCAACCATTAATCCCGCCGAATTATGAGTTTAAAAGACCCGAATGTTTTAAATCCCGACCGGCGCAAACGCGTGGCCATCGTGATTTCCAATCCCGCCGTTTCCACCACCACCGGCTGGCCGGCCGGTTTCTGGTGGAGTGAATTGTCGCATCCTTACTACGTTCTGACCGAAGCCGGTTATGACGTGGAAGTGTTCAGTCCGAACGGCGGCAAGTGCGAAGCCGACGGAATGTCCGATCCGCGCGATCCGTCCGGGTATTCCGCGAGCGACCTGATCAGCCTCGGTTTTATTTCATCGCCAAAACTCGTCGCCTTGATTGCGAACACCCGCAAGGTTTCAGAAATTGCGGTCAGGGATTTTGACGCCATCATGGTCGCCGGCGGGCAGGCACCGATGTTCACCTTCGGCACGGCCACGGACTTGCAGCGGAAATTCGTTGAATTTTATGAGGCGCGAAAGGTCGCGGCCGTGCTCTGCCACGGCACGGCGATTCTGCGCTATGCCAAGCTTTCCAGCGGCCAATACCTCGCCAAAGGCAAGACCGTCACCGGTTTCGCCAATGTCGAAGAAGACTTCGCCGACAACGCGGTCTGGAGCATGAACCTGTTGCCGCGCGACCAACACGTGATGCCCTGGCGCATCGAGGATGAATTGAAAAAACTTGGCGCGAATTATGTTCAGGCCGGCCTGTGGCGCGGCTTCGCGGTCCGTGACGGCAACCTGATCACCGGCCAGCAGAATTTTTCCGGCGAGGAAACCGCCCGGCTCGTTCTCGAAACGTTGGGACGTTGAGCAACCCAATACCCGGATTCATATAAAGAAGGACTCCCCCGGAATTCTATTCCCTCGCCGGTTTTTCCCGCACACGGGCGCTGCGCCCGGGAGCATGGCTTCATTCCGGCCGCTGCAACCCCATGGTCTTGATTCGGGAGAGCAGGGTGGTGGGTTTTACGCCCAGAAGTTCCGCGGCGCCGTCGGCACCCTTGATTTTCCAGCCCGTCTTTTCAAGGACGACCAGCAGGTTTTCGCGTTCGCGTTGTTGCATCTCCACTTCGGTCAGGAACTCCCGCGGTGCATTTTCCTCTTCGGACGTCCGGTCCAGATGCGGCGTTGACGGGACATCGCCGGCCGGCAGGTCGAACTCCAGTGCGCCGCCGCGCGCCAGAATCACGCCCCGCTCAATCACATTCCGCAGCT
>JANWKE010000154.1 GCA_025451535.1 Verrucomicrobiia bacterium | reverse complement strand
TTCACGATCGCCGTCTGTGGCAGGCGCATCGTCCTGACCGGCCGGCCATCCACCAACACGTGTTGTGGTTGCGGAACCAGGTCCGCCAGCGCCGCGTTCATCGCCCGATGCGTCGCTTGCAGGATGTTGATCTCATCAATCTCAATGGAATCAATCTGCGCAACGGCATATTCCACTTCACCGGATGCCGTCAGACAGGCAAAGAATTTTTCGCGTTGGGCGGCCGTGAGTTGTTTGGAATCGTTGAGACCGTTGAGTTCGCGCGGCAGGCCGGTTTCCGACCAACGCGCCGGCAGAATGGCCGCCGCGGCCACGACCGGCCCGGCCAGTGGCCCGCGGCCGGCTTCGTCCACGCCCGCTACGCGGGTTGTCCCGCGGCTCCATAAAGCACGCTCGAATTCGAAACGATCCACTGGGCGGATGCGCGCCATCGCTTCAGATAGTTCGCGTTTGCGCTAATCTGTCAAAGCAAAAGACGCAAAAAATCCGTGTCCATCCGTGTTCATCCGTGGTTAAAATTACGGCATGAAAATCGAATCACTGCACGTCGGCATGAAGGTGCGCCATCCGCAGTATGGCACCGGCATGGTCAAAACGATTTCCGAAACCACGGCGGAAATTCAATTCGATGTTGGCGACAAACGCGCCGTCGCTCCGGAACCGAGCGGCCTGGAACCGGCGGAACCGCAAATTTCCGCGAGCGGCCTGACTTTGCCGTTGAAACAATTCGTCGAAGAAACGGTCTCCACGACGTTGGGCAGATTGGGTTTGGAAAAGCCGGATGCCGTCATTGAAAGACTGGGCGTCCGCTGGCACGGCGGCAAACTGGTGCTGCACCCGTCCGATCCAACGTTGCAGACCAAAGAAGTCCCGCTCGAAACGTTTTTTCACAAGATTGTGATGATGCGAAACAACCTGCGTGTCCTGGAACAGAAAATCAACGGACACGAAAAATTGACCGACGGCGAGAAGGTGGAGTTGCAGCAATACATCACCCGCAGTTATGGCTCGCTGACCACGTTCAACGTGTTGTTCAAGGAAAAGGAAGATCAGTTCTAGAGGGGCACACCGGCGGCGTCTGTCACACGATGCCCGGCCTGTCTCGTACAAATGTATTTCCCTTGTTGAGAATAAGTTACGCGGAGGAAATCATTGACAGGCGACTGGCCATCGCAAATCTTGGCGGCGGTGGTTTATTAAACAAGCAACATGAAGCCGAGGTTGATCAAAAAATTGGACCGCATCCGTGGAAATCCTGCCGGCCGCGAGTTCATCCTGGCGGATGCGCGGGACGCCGATATGGCCTGGGGCGTGCCGGCTCCGGGCAAGGTTTATCCACCACCCGCCAGCGGCGGGCGCTGCCGCACGATGCCGGAATTTCACGAGCAGATTCGCGCCGTCGCACGCCAGGGCATCGTAGACATCTTGCTCGCCTCCATTTCCACGATGAGTTTGCTGGCGCACCGCGAGCGGCTGTTCGATTCGCTGGAAGTCACGCCTGCCGTGCGGATCAATGACACGAGCGACGTGTGGTGCCCGCGCGGCGGGCGTTACCGTGAGCAGCCATCATTGCCGTTTGCCAGCGGCTTCATTGAGGAAGCGCAATTTGGCAGCCTCACCGCGGAGCGCCGGGGCGAACCGGTTGTGAACCTCGGCCTTTACTCCGTCACGTTCAACAACCAGCCGTTGGCCGACCGCGAGTCACTGCTGGCATTCAAGGAATTCCGCGCCGAGGCCCAGCGCAAAAGTTTCCATTATTTTCTCGAAGTGTTCGCGCCGAACGTGGACGCCAACCTGCGGCCCGAGGAGATTCCCGCGTTTGTGAATGACAATGTGTGCCGGATGCTGGCAGGCGTGCCGCTGGCCGCGCGTCCGGTATTCCTTAAGATTCCCTATTTCGGCCCGCGGGCACTGGAGGCGCTCGTCGCCTACGATCCATCGATGGTCGTCGGCGTGCTCGGCGGCAGCAGCGGCACGACGTATGACGCCTTCAAACTGCTGGCCGATGCGCAAAAATACGGCGCACGCGTGGCGTTGTTCGGACGCAAAATCAAGGAAGCCGAAGACCCGCAGACGTTTATCACGTTTCTGCGCCGCATCGTGGACGGCGATGTTTCCGCCGAAGAAGCGGTCAAGGCGTATCACGGCGAGTTGCAAGCCCGGCGCATCCCGCCATTGCGTTCGCTCGTCGAGGATTTGAAATTAACCGCCGCAACCGTAAGTTACGGTGAAACCAGGTAGGAAGATTATGAATGTTCAATTTACCCAGACGGTCACCGGTTTTTTGAGAACACCGGTCCAACATTTCATCGGCGGACGCTGGAAGTCCGACGCCAACGGTGCCACCGCGCAAGTCCTGAATCCTTCCGACGGTTCGCCCCTGGCAACCGTCGCGATGGGTGGCGCCGCGGAAATTGACGAAGCCGTGGCCGCCGCGGGGAAGGCGTTCCCGGCGTGGTCGGCGCTTTCACCGAACGAACGCGCCGCCAGGTTGCACCGATTCGCCGAACACCTGGAAAAACATTCCGCCGACCTCGCCCTGCTCGAATCGCTCGACGTGGGCAAGGCCATCACCGCGGCGGAAGGTTTTGATGTTCCCTTTGGCATCGAATGCCTGCGTTACTTTGCAACTCTTTCCACGCACGCGCATTACGATGTGCCGCTGGCGATTAAAAACATCGAGGCCCGCACCCATCGCGCGCCGTATGGCGTGTGCGGATTTGTTTTTCCGTGGAATTTCCCGTTCACCTTGTTGTTGTGGGGCATCGCGCCCGCGCTGGCGGCGGGCAATACCGTCGTCGTCAAGCCGTCGGAAGTCACGCCGCTCAGCTCGTTGTTTGTGGGTAAACTGGCGGCGGAAGCAGGCCTGCCCGACGGCGTGCTCAATGTGGTGATGGGCGACGGGCCGAAGGCCGGTGCGGCCCTGGCGAACCATCCGAAAATCAAACGGATGTCGTTTACCGGCTCGCCGGAGGTCGGCAAAAAGATCGGCGAAGCCTGCGGACGCAACCTCGTGCCGTGCAAACTCGAACTCGGCGGCAAAGGCGCGGCCGTGGTTTTTGACGACGTGGACGTGGACGCGACGGCGCAAAAACTCGCCGGGGCCATCACGTTGAACACCGGCCAGGTCTGTTGCACCGCCACCCGCTGGTTCGTGCATGAAAAAATATACGACCGGTTCGTGGACAAAGTGATGGGTACTCTCAAGGAAACTAAAATCGGCCCCGGACCGGACCGGGACACGCAAATGGGGCCGGTGGTGAGCGAAGCCCAGCGACAACGTGTTTTACGGTACGTGGAAAATGGGGTGAAGCAGGGTGCAGAAGTGGTTTTGCCGGGCGGAACGGCGGCCCCGCGCGGATGCGAACACGGCTTTTACGTGCAACCGAGCCTGCTCGCCGGCTCGCCGGAAAACGTTTGCTGCCGCGAGGAAATATTCGGGCCGAGCGCATTTCTGGTGAAGTTCAAGGATGAAACCGCCGCGGTCGGGCTGGTCAATCAACTCACCTACGGCCTGGCCAACAGCGTCTGGAGTGCCGACCTCAAACGCGCCAGCCGCGTGGCCGAACACATGATCGCCGGGAACAGTTGGATCAACGCGCACAATGTTTTCGCCTACGGCTTGCCGTATGGCGGCGTCAACCTGAGCGGATTCGGCGGCGGCGTGAACAGTCCCGAAACGTTCCAAGATTACTTGCGCCCGCAAACCATCGCCCGCCCGCTCGCTTGAGATGAATGAATCCGACGCATTTCTGACATTGCTCCGGCGGGACGGCGTGGTGCACGCCCCCGATGCCCGGCTGACGCCGCTCAGTGGCGGTGTGTCGTGCGAAATCTATCTCGTCGAAGACGGCGCCGAACGGTTTGTCGCCAAACGCGCGTTGGCAAAGTTGGCGGTCAAGGCGGACTGGTTTGCGGATGTCCGCCGCAACCGGCACGAGTGGGAATACATCCGTTACGTGGCGCGGTTTTTGCCGGAGGCCGTCCCGACGCTGCGACACTGTTCCGCCACGGACAATTATTTCACGATGGAGCACTTGAACGGCCGTTTCTTGAACTGGAAACAATTGCTGCTGGCCGGGCAGGCGAATGGGGAACACGCCCGGCACGCGGGAACTGTGCTGGCGCAAATTCACCGGCATTCGGCCGGCGACGCCGAGGCGAGGCGGTTATTCGACACCACGCCAAATTTTTTTCAGTTGCGCATCGAACCATTTTTGCTGGCCACCGGAGCAAAACACCCGGCGTTGCGCCCGTTGTTTGAAACCGAAGCGGCGCGGCTGGCGGCCACGCGCGAATGCCTCGTGCACGGCGATTTCAGCCCGAAAAACATTTTGATCAACGGTGACCGTCTGGTGGTGTTGGATTGCGAAGTCGCCTGGTACGGCGACCCGGCCTTCGACCTCGCATTTTTGTTGAACCATCTCTGCTTGAAGGCACTCCGGCACGCGCCGCGCGAGATCGGCGTGCGGCCGATGATTGACGGATTCCGGGCGGCGTACCAGGCGGGGCGGCCGTCTCCGGAAATTGAATTGCGCGTGGGCCGGCTGCTGTTGATGCTGATGCTGGCACGCGTGGACGGCAAATCGCCCGTCGAATATCTGGAGGCTGCGCAGCAGCAATTCGTCCGCGAATTTGTCCAGGAACAACTGCCCTTGGGGAATTTTTCCCTGCGCGACATCGCCGATTCCTGGTTCAGCCGGTTGTCGCAGTTTGGACCTTGAAATGAAAATCATCTCCATCTCCGCCTACCAGGTTTTTGACTCGCGCGGCAACCCGACCCTTGAAACGGAAATCGTGCTGGAGAATGGCCTACGCGGGCGGGGAACGGTGCCGTCGGGCGCGTCCACCGGCCAGTTTGAAGCGCTGGAACTGCGCGACGGGGATGCGAAACGATATCGCGGCAAATCCGTTTTCAAGGCCATCGCGAACGTACAGGACATCCTTGCGCCCGCGCTGCAGGGCCGCGACGTGTTTGACCAGGCCGGGTTGGACCAGGCGATGATTACCCTGGATGGCACGCCGAATAAAGGCCGGCTGGGCGCCAACGCCCTTCTCGGCATCTCCATGGCCGCCGCACAAGCGGCGGCGGCGGCGCAGGGCGAGCCGCTGTTTGCTTATCTCGGCCGCGGGCGCGGCAATCTTCTGCCGTTGCCGGAAATCCAGATTTTAGGCGGCGGCGCGCATGCAAACTGGCGGACGGACGTGCAGGATTTTCTGCTGATCGCCAATGGCGCGCGCAGCTACGCCGAAGTGATGGAGATGACGCATAACGTCTATCACGCCGCCGGCGACATCCTGAAGCAACGGGGAAAATATTTTGGTGTGGCCGACGAAGGCGGCTACTGGCCGGAGTTCAAGACCAACGAGGAACCGTTGCAGCTGCTGGTCGAGGCGATTGAACGGGCAGGTTATCAGCCGGGGCGCGACGCCGCGATTTCACTGGATATCGCCGCGAGCGATCTGTTCGACGAGCCGACCGGCACGTACCATTTCGCGTTGGAACGGAAAAAATTTTCGACGCCGGAATTCGCGGCCCTGCTGGCGGATTGGTGCGCACGGTACCCGATTATTTCCATCGAGGACCCGATGGCGGATACGGATTGGCTCGGCTGGCAGATGATTTTCAAGGCGCTGGGCCGGCGGGTGCAGATTATCGGGGATGATTTGTTTACGACGAACTTCGAGCGCATCCGGGCGGGTATCAAAAAAGGCCTCGCTAACGCCGTGCTGATCAAACTCAACCAGATCGGAACGGTAACGGAAACCATGGCGGCGATCCGGCTGACGCAGGAGGCCGGCTGGCTCCCGGTCGTCTCGGCGCGTTCCGGCGAAACGGAGGACGCGTTCATCGCGCATCTGGCAGTGGCCACCAATGCGGGACAGCTCAAGGTCGGTTCCTTTTCCCGCAGCGAGCGCATGGCCAAGTGGAATGAAGTCATCCGCATCGAACGCGAACTGGCCGGCCACGCCCAATTCATCGGCGGCGAAATTTTCCGGAAAATTCTTCCCGACCAATGAAATTTAGATGTTATGAAGAGATCTGAAATCAATCAGGCGCTGAAAGTTGCGCAGCGCTGCTTCCAGGAGGCCCGCTGGGCGCTGCCGCCGAAGCCGCGCTGGGACGTCACCGATTGCGGTTTGGGCCGGTTTGACCAGGTCGGGCTGGTCCTGGTTAATCTCGCCGAACAGCCCGAATATTGCGAGAAGTTGATGTATTCCAAAAATCATCAGGTGACGCCGATGCACACGCATCGCAAGAAAAAGGAGGACATCATTTGCCGCAGTGGCCAACTCGCCATCGAGCTTTGGAAAGGGCATCCGGAACAGACGCGCAAAGGCGAACGGTTTTCGATTCTGCGCAACGGCGAAAAAACGGAGGTGCTTTCCGGCGAGCCGATGGTCCTGCAACCCGGCGAGCGGGTGACGATTCAGCCGGGGGTTTATCATGCCTTCTGGCCGGAAAGCCAGGAAGCCATCATCGGCGAGGTCTCCACGGCCAACGACGACGCGAACGACAATTTTTTTGTGGACCCGGACATCGGGCGGTTTCCGGAGATTGACGAGGACGAGCCGCCGGTCGCACGCTTGCTTTGGGAAAAATAAATTCCGGGAAAATGCGGATGGCAAACAATTACGGTGGACGACCGCAAAATTCTCCCTCTCCGCCACGGAGCGGGGGAGAGGGCCGGGGTGAGGTGGCGCATTTGCCGATGACACGCCAGAACCAACATTCAACCTTCAACGCTCAATGATTTCATTGCTGCGTTTGTCGGCAGTTCGGCGTTGAATGCTGAAGGTTGAACGTTTCATGAACCATAAACCGCCAGCCGTTCGTCGCGGAATTCTCGCCGCCGGCCACTGGGTCGTGGACCTGGTAAAACGGATTGATCATTGGCCGGAGCCGACCACCCTGGCGCGGATCGAGCAGCAGCAGACGGCCAACGGCGGATTCGCCTTCAACCTGCTGAGCGACCTGGCCGCGCTGGATTCCTCCTGCCCGCTCTTCGGTGCCGGTTTGATTGGCGACGATGCCAACGGACGGTTCATCCGTGAACGCTGCCGTCAATTGAAGATTGACGACACCCTGCTCCGCGCGACCGCCGAGGCGCCCACGAGTTTCACGGACGTGATGACGGAAACCGGTTCCGGCCGGCGGACATTTTTTTATTGCCCGGGCACCAATGAACGCCTGGTGGAAAACCATCTGCGCCCGCTGGCACCGACGGCGAAAGTTTTTTGCCTCGGCTATCTCGGCTATCTGCCATTGCTGGATGCGGTCGACGATAACAGGTTGAACGGCTCCGCGCGATTGCTGAAGGATGCTCAAGCGGCAGGCATGCTGACCGTGGCGGATTTGGTCAGCGCCCGGAACCCCGACTTGCTCGCGCAGGTGACCCCGTGTTTGCCGCATCTGGACATTTTATTTCTGAATGAATGGGAAGCCGGCCAGTTGCTCAAAACTGAAATCTCCGCACCGTTCAACACTGGCAAAGCCCGGGAACTGGCGCTGGCCGTCCGCCAATTGGGCGTACGCGGAACCGTGGTGCTTCATTTTCCCGAAGGTGTGGCGGTATCAGTCAGCGGGAACGAATGTCTGATGCAGGGCTCGGTGCGGCTGCCAAACCAGGAAATCCAGGGAACCGTCGGTGCCGGTGACGCGCTGGCGGCAGGTGTATTGCTGGCGCGGCACCATGGAATGTCCTGGCCGGAAGCGCTGACCCTCGGCGTCTGCGCTGCCGCCGCCTGTTTGAAATCGTCCACCGCTTCGGATGGCATGCTGCCATGGAAACAGTGCCTGGATCTGGGACGCCAGTACGGATTCAATAAACTCAGCGCTGACAAGTGAATAACTGATGAATTGCACGCGTAGTTCGCGAATAAGGAAGATAGGGTCTGGGGACCCAGGCCCGATGCGGTTCAAATGTAAACAGCCGATTCGGCTGCGCCCATCATTCAAGTCCCGGATGGAATACACGGCGGAACGGAATTAATTAAATTGCTTGCATTGTAGCTACAATAGGGCCACATTTAGCGCATGGGCAAGACTGCCACCATTCGCACCAGGATTGAGCCGGACCTCAAGAGTGAGGTTGAAAGAATCCTTTCGGAGCTTGGGTTAACTGCTTCGGAGACGGTTCACCTGCTTTACCGGCAGATCAAGCTGCAACGAGGATTGCCCTTTGATGTGCGGATTCCGAACGGGTTGACGGCGCGCACGCTCAATGTGAGCAAGGCTGGCCGGGGTGTGAAACGCTTTAACACGAAAAAGGAACTCTACGCCGATCTGGGCCTGTGAGGACCTTCAGCCGCACAACGCAGTTCAAAAAGGATGTTAGACTGGCCGATAGGCGTGGCAAGGATTTGGAGAAGTTGAAGGCTGTTCTTGATTTGCTGATTGAAGGCGACACGTTGCCGGCGCAATACAAAGACCATCCGCTACGCGGGAATTTTGCGGGCAGCCGTGATTGTCATATAGAAGGGGACTGGGTTTTGATCCACACGCTCACGGAAAATGGCAGTCACGTCCGGTTTGAACGCACCGGAACCCATAGCGATTTATTTAGCTAGGTAATCCGCCGCGAAGCCGAACACCGCGGGCGGGACACCTGCGCTCGGCGCAAAGTCTTTTGGGTTTCCGCCTCAAGCGAGTCAGCCCGGATGTCTTTGCGCGGGGAACATATTTGATGGAGCATCACAAAAATAAGTCGCGGTTGGTCAAAAGGAGTCATCCGATATCATAACGAGCGGCAGGGCTTATAGTGAGGCGGAAGGCGAATGAAAAGCCGGCTTGCCGAGTCGAAGCTTTGAGCGGTCATGGCCAAAGTAAATCCAGGCCCGCCTACGCTTTCAGCTTCGGCGCGGCAGTCTTCGCTTTTCGCGGCGCTCAAAGCGAAGACTGGTGCGCGGTGCAGGTTTTGAACCTGCGACCCCCAGTGTGTGATACTGGTGCTCTACCGCTGAGCTAACCGCGCATTCCCCCGGTGAAAGACCCCGGAAAGCAGCTGTCTCCAAAGGCCCTCCTTGATATGCCGGAAATTCAAACTTGCCCTTTTTCAATCGTCTGACAAGCCAAAAATGCCCCGAGTGAGGACCAGCGGCGCATCTCAATTTGTTGCAGGGGTAGCGCACGCTTCCAGCGTGCGGGTTGGGGAAGGCTCTGGCTTCCCGGCCCGGAACACGAAGCCGGAGGCTTCGTGAACCCGCAGGCAGGATGCCTGCGCTACCATCAGCTGTGTAAAAATGAGATGCGCCTGAGGACCAGGGCCTGAAACGGTAGTGCGCTATGGGTTGAGCCGTCAGGAAACCAGTTCCACCGGTGTCTGTTTCTTGCCGTTCGGATGAAATCGGCCGGGAACATCGGGCGCGTCCAAAACCTCGCGGACCTTTCGCGCCAGCCGGGCCGGTGAAAATGGCTTTTCCAGAAATGACAGCTCTTCGTCGAGGATCCCGTGGTGGGCCAGGGCGTCGTCCGTGTAACCCGACATGAGCAAGACCCGGGTTTGGGGAAGCTGGCCTTTGATCTGGTCGCAAAGTTCCTTGCCGCTCATCTGGGGCATGATCACGTCGGTAATCACCAGATCAAACCGTGAATTCTTCCGGATTAATTCCAGCGCCTCAAACGCGTTGTTGGATTCCTGGACCTGGTAGCCGCGGCCGCGCAGGATAACGACGGCGAGTTTCCGCACTGCCGAATCATCCTCCACCACCAGGATGGATTCCGTTCCGCCCGGTATGAGTTTCGCGTCCGAACTGGCGGCCGGTTCCGGTACCGCATCCGTGCGCGGCAGGTAAATCTTAAATGTGGTGCCGGAATTCGGTTCACTATAGACACGAATGTCACCTCCGCTCTGGCAAATGATGCCGTAGCAAGTCGCCAGCCCAAGGCCCGTGCCTTTGCCCAGACCTTTGGTCGTAAAGAACGGCTCGAATAAATGCGACTTGACGTCGTCGGTCATGCCCAAACCGTTGTCGCTGATGGCGAGCATGATATATTCGCCGGGCTCCAGGACGCGATTGCGGAAGCTCGATTTCTGGTCAACGGTGATGTTGGCGGTTTTGATGGTGAGTTTGCCACCCCGCGGCATGGCATCCCGCGCGTTGACGGCCAGGTTCAGGATCACTTGTTCAATCTGATGGGGATCCGCCTGGACGCGCCCCAGGGCGGCGTCGAAAACGGTGGACAACTCGACGTCTTCGCCAATCAACCGGCGCAGCATTTTCTCCATCTTCTGAACGACTTCATTGAGCTGCAATACCCGCGGTTGGAGGAATTGTTTCCGGCTGAAGGCCAGCAACTGGCCGGTCAAGGAACTGGCCCGCTCCGCCGCCCGGAGAATTTCCTGGATGTGTTTGTATAACGGATGGGTTTCTTTCATCTCCTGGAGGGACAGGCCGCAATAACCCTCGATGACCGTCAGTAAATTGTTGAAGTCGTGCGCGACGCCACCCGCCAGCCGGCCGACCGCCTCCATTTTCTGCGATTGCCGCAATTGTTCCTCGCTCCGGCGCAGCGCGTCCTCGGCCCGCTTGGTTTCCGTGATGTCCTGGACCGTTCCGAACATCTTGATCGGTTTGCCTTCGCCGTTCAGCTGGATTTCGCCCCGGCCTTGCAGGACCCGTTCCTTGCCATCCGGCAGGATGACACGATGATCACAAACAAACGGCTCATGCGTTCGCAGCGATTCGGCCATGATTTGATTGACCCGCGGGAGATCTTCCGGATGCACGCGCTTCAGACAATGTTCCATGGGTGACCCCAGCTCTTCCGGTGTGCGTCCGTATAACTGTTTCGTTTCCTCGGACCAGGTGACCCTGTTTTCCACCAGATCCCATTCCCAGCTTCCCAGACTGGCAATTTGCTGGGCCTGCGCCAATTGTGTCTGGCTTTTCCGCAGTTGTTCTTCGGTCCGCTGCCGTTCGGTGTTCTCCAGAGTCAGTGCGAGGGTGCGTTCGGCCACGGTGCGTTCGATCGTCTCGTTCACCGCCTCCAATCTTGCCTGTCGTTCGGCAACCAGGTGCATTTCACTGAGGCTCTTGCGAATGGAAATCATCAAAAACGTGACTTCAAACATGACCCACCCGGCGTGCTCGAACGACCGCCAAATCGGGGCGTGAAGCACCCCATAGACCGACTCAGGCCAGAAAAACCCCCGCAGGAGATGATCCACATAGACCACCGCCGAGGCGGAGATCAGGACCCGCCAATCCCGGTAGAAGGCCAGGATCGCCAGGGAACCGAAGACATGAAAATGGGTTTCAATCCGGCCGCCGGTCAGATGAATCAACAAGGCCGACATCAGCATTTGCCCGATGGCAATGGTCTGGCGGGTCAGCATTTTGCCCGGTTGCGTCCGCGCCAGAAACACGGGCAGGCTGGTGATGGCCCCTCCCAGGAAAATGGCAAACCACACATGCGGATGAATCTGACTGTCCACTCCCGCCCACGTTCGCGGTGAAATCCAGAGTGCGATGGCCACGCTGGCAAGCCACTGGCAGGGCATCAGCCATGAAAAAATCCGGTCGGTGTGCCGGATGATATTTTGCTGCTGTTCCTTGAACAGCTCGGCCGCGCGCACGGAAATGGCATCGCCGGCGCCGTTCGATGTTTCGGTGGATGAATTCATTGGCTGGCTCCCCGCCGGGAACAGGATTGGCTCAGGAGGGAACAGCCGTAGACCGGCGTTCCCTGCAAACTTGTCGATTGTCCGGCGACCAGCGAAACGATCGCATTTTCGCCCGCGTTATCTCCGGCGTGTCCGCGACCGGCGGTAATCCCGCCGCGAAACAACAATCGCCCGCGCGGGTCGTAAAGCAGAACGTACCCGGAAGTCTCCGCCCCGAACGTGCGCGCCAGCATACCATCCGGGTCGTCCCGTACCGTAACTCCCGGAATGGCAGCTGCACTTTGCTTCAGATCCGTCTTCGTCCAATTGCCGGGTAATTGACCGGGTTTGAAAAAGAGCACATACGCGGCGATGCGCCCGCGACATTGGGCCAGCAAACGGTTCAATTCTTCCACACTGGCCCGCGTGCAGGGACATTGGGGATGGGCGAACATGACCAGCGTGTCATGGTCGTGATTCAGCGATATCTGCCGGACGGCGGGCCATTGTTCCGGTGTCGATCCGACCGAACCCTGGCGATCCTGATAGTTCGAAATCACCACAATTCCTCCTCCGGCCGCAAGCAGCCAAAGGGCGAAAAGACTGGTTCTTAAGGCCGTAATACTAAACATTAATTGAGCTTTAAGCAGCAGTCATGCCACTGTCGTTGCGGCAGTTACAGTGCTGAAATGGCGCTTAACGATACCGGCTGCCGGGCTCATTTGCGGAGATTTGAACGGGAAAACCTGTCGGACCGGGCCGGCCGGTTCACCACCTGAGAAACTTTCCCCGTTCGCCGGGGTTTCAAAACCAAATGCGGACAACCCATTTCAACGGAGGAACTCTCATGCGCAAATTTTGCGTCGTCCTGATCGTGGCGTCGGGCCTGGGCGCTCTGGCCGCCCGCGCCCAGGTCACCAACGTGCCGCCAACGGAACTGGAGGCGTTTGAAGCCCAGACGGGAGCGGTCATCGTCAAAGGCGCCGGTCAGACCGGTACCCTGGCCGTTGACGCGGTGAACGTCCAGGTCATCAGCAAGGAGTCCCTGAATGCGAGCACCGACCGGCGACAATACGGCATGGCGGTTGAAGCGGACGCCAACAACCTGCGCGTGTGGAAAAAGGTGGTGGACTATGACGAAATGGATTCATTGCTCAGCGGCCTGAATTACCTCGCCAAAATCGACTACAAGGTGACCGCCGAACCCACGTTTGTCGCCAGTTACGTCACCAAATCCGGGCTGCGGGTCGGCGCCTTCACCAGCCAGCGGCGCGGCGCCCTCCAATATTTCCTGCAGGATTACAGTACCAACAGCCCGAGAATTTTAATCACCTCCGCCCAACTCGCCCAGTTCCAAGATCTGGTGGAGGAAACCAGGAAAAATCTGAATTCCATGCAGGCCGCCCACTGAGGAGCTTGCGGACCCGCCGTCGTTCTGCTTTCGGAAAAACTGAATCGGGTTACTCCCGGCTGGATGGGGCCGGATCAACCATTTCCTGGCACTTCACCTTATCCCCATTTCTGTCGATGGCGGCCAGCCGGAGGACGAGGTAGAATGAAGTGATGCAGTATGTGAAGGAGCTTGGCTGTTGGCGGAGCCGGATTTTCTCCGCCGTTTTCGTCACAGCACTGAACCTGTTTTTTGCGCCTGTCGGCCTGGCCAATAATCCCGGCGGTTTCACGCCATTGGTCACGGCGCCGGTGACCACGGGCATCGAGGCGTTTGGCAGCCAGACGGACCATTTTCTCGACAATGGAATCCTGCACGTGATGATTTCGCCAAACGGCAGTGTGGATTCCATCAAGTATCTCCAACCGGGCCTGCCGGGCACGCCTGCGGCCAACGGCACCGAAGTGGTCAGCCAGTCCGGCGTGAATTTCGGCAATCATACGGCGATTTATTATTACTGGTATCCCGACGGCAACGGGGACTGCGTTTATCTCAATACGACCACCAACGGCAGCGGCATCGACCTCGCTTATCTGCGAACTTACAACCCGGCGCTGGACAGTGTGGTGGCGGACGTGGAGCTGCACTACAGGCTGGGACAGGGGGATACCGGCCTGTACGCGTATCTGATTGTCCGGCACCCGGCCAGTTATTCGGTGTACACAAATAATTTGAACATCAGTTTCATTCAGTGCCTCTGGCCGACGGCGCACGACAGCACCAATTTCCTTTGCGAAAATTCCTATGTGGATGACGGGGTGAGATACGGTTTGAAGTTGAACGGGGTATATCAGAAACGCAACGGGCTGCAGCCCAATTTTTGGGATAATTATCACACTATCGCCGTAACCAACATCAACATTCCCAAGGAGGTCATCGAATACACCACGGGCGTCTTCGCCGGCTGCACCAATGGCAAATATTCCTACACGTTCGATTATCCCGAATTGAGCGCCTTCGGCATGGCCAGCGACATCAACCAGATTGGCCTGTGGTTCGTCGCCGGCGGCCACGAATACCAAAATAACGGTCCCACCGCTTGTGAATACTCCGGCGGCATCGGCGGCATCATCACCTTCGAACCGCTCATCGCGCATTATGGCAATACCGGCCTTGGCGTCACCCATACTGCCGATTTCACCAAAATTTACGGACCGTGGCTGTTTTACATCAACAGTCAGACCAACGGCGCCGCGTGCTGGGCGGACTCCCAACAACAGGCGCTGGCCGAGCAACAGGCCTGGCCATACACGTGGTTGACCAACAGCGTTTACCAACCCCGCAGCCAGCGGGCCATGGTCTCCGGCCAGCTGGTCATCAACGACCCGCTCCGGCCCGAAGCAAATGCCGCCGGTGCCTGGGTCGGGTTGGCCGCGCCGGATTCGGGTTTGGAGAACGACCCGCATGACTGGCAGTTGCAGTCCGACGGCTACCAGTTTTGGACCCGATGTGCTGCCGATGGCACGTTCACGCTGCCGCCCGTGACCACATTTTCACCTTACGGCACAAACGCAGTGTACGAACTTTACGCGTATTGCGCGGGCACGAACGGTTCCGCCGGCCAGTTCCAGACCGGCCCGTTCACCTTTACTCCCGGCACCGTGACGAACCTGGGCACGCTGACCTGGATTGTGCCGCATCAGGGCGACAGCTTTGCCTGGGAAATTGGCTATCCCGACCGGACGGCCGCCGAGTTCCGTCATGGTGATGACTACGCAGTCCCGGGCTGGTGGCTGGATTTTGCCAATGAATTTGCCAATCCCATGACTTACACCGTCGGCGTCAGCAGCCGGACGAACGACTGGAACTACGTGCAAGGCGCTTACTTCACCCCTGGCGCGACCAACAACATGGTCTGGAACATCCAATTCAACCTGCCCAGCGTACCACTCAGTGGCAACGCCACGCTCAACACCGTCTGGGCCGGGGCTGCCTACGCTGCCATTCAGGTGTATGTGAACGACCCGAACCGGACCGGTCCGGTGTTCCGCGATTTTTATCCGAACGTGCCTGCCGGGGCGAACACCCTTATCCGCCAGGGCATCCACGACAAGTATGGCATTGACCACACCGTCATTCCCGTGAGCAAACTTGTCGCCGGCACCAACACGATCACCCTTGTGCAACGCCGGGCCACCACCGACACCTCCAGTTATGTCATGTACGATTATCTGGACCTCGAGTTGCCGACGCCGATGGCTCCCGCCGGCCTGACTGCAACGGCCGGCGACGGGCAAGTCGTGTTAAATTGGACGCCCAGTCCCGGTGCCACCGGTTACTACGTTAACGAATCCACCGCCAGCGGCGGGCCATATATAGTCGTCGGGGCAAACCTGAACACTTCCACTTTTACCAGCAGCGGCTTGACCAACGGCGTCCTCTATTACTATTTGGTCACCGCCACCAATGCGGCCGGCGGGAGTCTGACCTCCGCGCCAGTCAACGCCCGGCCGACATCCGCTACCGTGCCTCGCATCGGCGCCGCGTTCGATGCCAACACCGGACAATTGACTCTGAACTGGCCGCCAGGCCACACCGGCTGGATCCTGCAGGCGCAGACCAATTCCCCGGTCTCCGGTCTCGGCACGAATTGGGTGACGATTTCGGGCACGGACAGCACCAACCGGATTGTCCTGCCGGTCAACCCGGCCAACGGCAGCGTTTTCTTCCGGCTCGTTCAGTGACCGTTTCTTCCAATGATGATGCTTCAGCTCACGACTGCTTGCGTAAGACCGTGTCGCGTTGCGCCCAAGCGGGATTGGGATGCGGATAATCCAGATTGTAGTGCAGGCCGCGGCTCTCGGGCCGCAACTGCGCGCACCGCACAATCAACTCCGCCACCGTGGCGATGTTGCGGAGTTCCAGCAAATCGCTGGTCACAATGAAATTCCAGTAATACTCGCGGATTTCCTCCTGTAAATTGGCGATGCGTTTGGCCGCGCGCTCCAGCCGTTTGTTCGTGCGGACGATGCCGACGTAATCCCACATCAGCCGCCGGATTTCATCCCAATTGTGCGAGACGACGACCATTTCATCCGGGTTGTGCGCGTTGCCGGATTGCCAGAGGGGAATGTTCAAATTGACGATTGGTGATTGGCGATTGGCGATTGCCCGCGCTGCCGCGTGCTGCGCGCACACCAGCGCTTCCAGCAGCGAATTGCTGGCCAGCCGGTTCGCGCCGTGCAAGCCGGTGCAGGCGGCCTCGCCCACGGCGTAAAGGCCGGCGATGTCCGTCTCGCCGTTCCCGTTCGTCACCACCCCGCCGCACTGATAATGCGCCGCCGGCACGACGGGGATCGGCTCCCGGGTAATGTCGATGCCGTAGCGCAGGCAGGTCTGGTGAATGTTCGGAAATCGCCCGATGAGGAACTGCGCCGGCCGGTGCGTGATATCGAGCCACACGTGTTCGGCGCCGCTCTTTTTCATTTCGCTGTCAATCGCCCGGGCCACAATATCGCGCGGCGCGAGTGATTTCAGCGGATGATAGGCGTCCATGAATTCCCTCCCATCGAGCATTCTGAGCACGCCGCCTTCGCCGCGCACGGCCTCACTGATGAGAAATGATTTCGCCTGCGGATGATAAAGGCACGTCGGGTGAAACTGGACAAATTCCATGTCCGCAATCGCCGCGCCGCCACGATACGCCATGGCCACGCCGTCGCCGGTCGCGATGTCGGGATTCGTTGTGTAAAGGTACACCTTGCCGCAGCCGCCGGTGGCCAGCAACGTCACCGGCGCGGTGAACGCCCAGACACGATTCCCTTTTTTGTCGAACACATACGCGCCGAGACAGCGATTCGTATCAGCGCGGCCGAGCTTCTGGCTCGTGATCAAATCAATCGCAATGTGATTCTCAAAAATCTGGATGTTCGGTTGCCGGGCCACCGCGTTCAACAGCGCCCGCTCGATTTCACGTCCGGTCACGTCCTTGGCATGCAGGATGCGCCGCTTCGAGTGGCCGCCTTCCTTGCCCAAATCCAGTTCCTTGCCGCCATCTTCCGCCGGCGCGTCGCGCTCGGAAAATTTCATGCCGAGTTCGATCAGTTCCTGAATCCGGGCCGGGCCTTCCTCGACGATGGTGCGGACAACGTTTTCCTTGCACAGGCCCGCACCCGCCGTGAGCGTGTCGCGCACGTGCAACGCAAACGAGTCCTCCTTGCTCGTCACCGCCGCGATGCCGCCCTGCGCATAGTTCGTGTTCGACTCGGCGCGGTCCTTTTTAGTGACGATGGCCACGCGCCCGCGCGGCGCGACTTTCAACGCGAACGAAAGCCCCGCAATGCCGCTGCCCAGGACGATGAAATCAAATTGTTTCATTTAAAGTTGTGCATTATCAACCAACCGTGTCCGGCCCACAAACACCGCCAGCGCCATCTGGGTGCCGCGCCTGACCTCCGCCACGGGCGCCAGCGTGTCCGGCTCAAAAAACTCCACGTAATCCAGCCTGGCGTCCGGTTCGCAGGCCACCAGCTTTTTCACGGCCGCCGTCAGTTTTACTGCTGGAAACGTCCTTGATTTTTTAACGGTGGCGCGCGCCATTTGGATCGCGCACCAGAGAATGGTCGCCTGCCGGCGCAAATCGCCGACCAGATATTTATTCCGCGAACTCATCGCCAGCCCGTCGGGCTCGCGCCGCGTCGGCGCCACCACGATGCGTACCGGGAAATTCAAATCCGCCACCATGCGTTTGATAATGGCCGCCTGCTGAAAATCCTTTTGGCCAAACATCGCCACCTCCGGCTGTATCAGGTTGAACAATTTGGCCACTACGGTCGTAACGCCGCGGAAATGCGTCGGTCGCGCTGCGCCTTCCATGCCCTGCGATAATTTTTCCTCGACGACGTAAGTGCTGAAGCCACTGGTGGGGCGAGCGTCCTCGCGAGCCGGCTCGTCAGGAGCCTCGCCCCACCGCGGGTACATCTCCCCATCGCCCGGCGTGAAGACGACATCCACGCCGGCGTCACGGCACAGTTTCAGGTCACGCTTCAAATCACGCGGGTATCGGGAAAAATCCTCCTGCGGACCGAATTGCGTCGGGTTCACGTAGATGCTCACAACCACGACGCCGCGTTGGCCGATGGCCTGCCGCGCGCGTTGGACGAGGCTCAAATGTCCCGCATGCAAATAGCCCATGGTCGGCACCAGACCGATGCGCGTGCCGGCCCGCTGCCATTTTTTGGCGAGCCGCTGCATCGCAGTGATGGAAGAAATGATTCTCACACCGGAAAGTTAGCGGCGAAACACGGCCAATCAACGTAATTGTCGCTTGGCGGCCCGGTTGAAAATTGCGGCAGCACCCGCCGGCGGCGGGTCCAACGCGGCGTCTCGCCGCGCTGCGCCGGGAGTGCGGAGTTCGGGAAAATTAGAGAACTTTTCGCCGTCAAACTCTGTGAAACGTTTCGGGCGTGACGCCCGAAACCACCCGCGGGACGCAGGTGCTACATAAAGAAAAAACCGCGCTGGAATTTTCCAACGCGGTTTGGTAGTGCGATCTGTGGCCGTCGCAATCCTCTGCAACGTCCACCGATCGTCCCCACAAATCTTTCAGCGCACAAAATTCAGCGGCGCACTGGCGGGCATTTCATGGGCGCAGGGCTGGTTCGTCGGCGCACCGGCCTCGCGGTCATTGGGCAACACGATCTTGTTGGCAAGCATCCAGGTTTCGACTTCCTCGCCGCTGATATCGGCGAGCATGTGGCCGTTGATCTCGACGCACGGACTCAACATCTGGCCGGTCTTCTCGATCATTTCCTGGCGCTGCAACGGGTCGTTGATGATGTCGCGGTCTTCAAACGGCAGGTCGTATTTGCGCAACACGGCGCGCACACCCTGGCTCCAGCCGCAGGTCGGTTTCAAATAGGCAATGATTTTTGGTTTTTCCATAATATCTCAAAAATTGACTTACCAACGCCAATAAAGTGCCACATCTGTTGCCGTTGGCAAGGCATTCTGCAATGGGGGACCCATCTTTCAGCCATGGATTGGATCGGGAGGTGGTAGGGAACCTGAAATGCCTGCTTTACTCCTGGCGGATGATCACCGGCATATCCCTCACAAAACCAAGCACGGCGTCCTGCACAGCCTGCGAAACTGCCCTCCCGTAACCTTCGCCCGTCGCGGCCCAGTTCAAGTTGCCACCTCCTCTCCCGGAATAGACCTTTTTGAAAACTTCGTGCCCACTCCGGGTTGCATGGACCATCAACGTGGCTTCACCCTCGTACGAAAGATAAGCATCACAGTGTAAAACCAGAATCTCACCGGAAACGACGGGGATGCTGGAGTTCGTTCCGGTTGGCGGGTCCACAACCTGCCATCCAGCCTGTTTTAATTCATACCTGACCGCATCGGTAATGACGGGTTCCACGCCGGAACCCAACTGAATTTCTGCGGTTTGTATCCCGTATCCGTTTCGTACATAGCCGATCAGCACTTTGTCGGGACGCTCATCGGAAAAAGTGCCGACCGACACCTGGCCCAACGGTGTACGGGGTGGAGTATTGCTGACCACCACCATGCCCGCGGCGGGAGGATAAACGAGCGTAGCGTGACGGGTACCGAAAGCGCAGCCATTGATGAACGGCACCAACCCGAACAGTCCCAGGATAATCAAGGCGGTTTTCATGGCTTCAGATTGAAACCCATGGAATCTCCGGATGAAACCTTCGTCAATAAAATAAATGACGCGCAGACAGGACATTCATTGCAGCTACTTATCGTTCAATTTCCGCCTGCCGTGCGGAAAGCACCCTTTGCGACGGCACATAATCCGCAATGAAATCGCGGTAGAACGCTGCGAAAGTTCCGGCGGCAATGGCCGCCCGCACATCGGCCATGATTTTCAAAAACAAATGCGAGTTGTGGACGCTGACCATGCGCAGGCCGAGAATCTCACCCACATTCAGCAGGTGCCGGAGATAGGCGCGCGTGAAATGCTTGCAGGCGAAGCAGTCGCAGGTTTCGTCAATCGGCCGGAAATCCGCCTTGTAAGCGCCGCCTTTAAGGCCGAACGCGCCGCGGCGCGTGAAGGCGGTGCCGTTGCGCGCCACCCGCGTCGGCAGCACGCAGTCGAACATGTCCACCCCGCGCGCGATCAATTCGATCATCTGCGCCGGCGTGCCCAGACCCATCGCGTAACGCGCCTGGTTTGCGGGCAGAAACGGCTCGGTGATTTCAATCGCTTTCAACATTTCCGCTTCCGGTTCGCCGACGCTCACACCGCCGATGGCGTAACCGTCAAAATCCATCGCGACGAGCGCGCGGGCACACTCTTCACGCAGCGCGGCGTTGCTGCCGCCCTGGACGATGCCAAAAACCAGCTGCCCATCGACGCGGGGCTGTTCGCGGCATTCTCGCGCCCAGCGGATGGTGCGTTCGACGGCAAGTTTTTGCTCGCGCGCGGGCGCGTCGTGCGGCGGGCATTCGTCAAAAACCATCGCGATGTCCGAGCCGAGCACACGCTGGATTTCCATTGCCTCCTTCGGGCCGAGAAACAGCGGCGAGCCATCGAGGTGCGAGCGGAATTCGACTCCGTGCGGCTTGATTTTCCGGATTTTGGCAAGGCTGAAAACCTGGAAGCCGCCGCTGTCGGTCAGAATCGGCTTTTCCCAATTCATGAACCGGTGCAGTCCGCCCGCGGCGCGGAGGATGTCGAGTCCGGGCCGGATGTTAAGGTGGTAGGTGTTGCCAAGGATAATTTGGGTGCCCATCTCCAGCAGTTCGCGCGGGTCCAGCGCCTTGACGCTGGCCTGCGTGCCGACGGGCATGAACACCGGCGTGTCCACGACACCATGTGCGGTCGTTAATTTCCCCAGGCGTGCTTTGGTTTGCGAATCGATCTGGAGGAGTTCAAACATCGCGCCAAGGGTTAATCAAAACCGGGCGGTTGAACATGAATTTTTTGCAAAACCGAACCGTCCTCCGTTTTTTTATTGCGGCGCCATTCCGTTTCCCACAGTTTAGTAATCGCGGATAAAGTCCCGCTGATATTGAATCGCATTGTACTCGTGGCCGACCGTCCAACAGACCAACCTGGTGTCATTGCCTGCCCTCCCTTGATTTTTCTGGGTGCACTCGGGGCGGGCATTTTTTTGCAGTGGCTGATCCCGGTGTGGCTGCTTCCGCCGGAACCCGCCCTGGTAGCGGGCGCCACGCTCTGCAGTGCGGGAATTGCTGTGGGCTTTTGGGGCAGCGCGACCATGCACCTGGCCGGCACCAATGTGCGCCCCGACCGCCCCGCCACCGTGCTGATCACCGGCGGTCCTTTCCGGTTTTCACGCAATCCGCTCTACCTGTCGCTCATCACGTTTTACCTGGGAATTACCCTGCTCTTTAACGCGCTATGGCCGTTGGTCATGCTGGTGCCGGTGCTGGCGTTTGTACATCGGAGAATCGTTTTGCGTGAGGAACGGTATCTTGAGTCCAAATTCGGTGACGAGTATCGCGCCTACAAAGCCCGGGTTCGCCGCTGGATCTAACGCTTCGGTTTGCCACCACGCGTTGGTATGTACACCCCTTTTGAGCAGTTCAATCCTTGCGCCCGGGATAAATAAGGGCCTGGCGGTGGGAGATGAAATTTTGCAGGCGATGGCGCTCGTTCAAGCATGGCCGGTCCAATCGAACAAATGCCGGGTCCCCAGCAGAAAAGTCCACCACCAGACCAGTATCACGCCTCCGCGCAGATAAAACCAGACCGCCAGAAATCCCGCGAGGATTCGACTGGCCAGCAGCATCGCCCACAGCGACGGTGAAATCGGCATTGCCAACGCGTGGAGTTTCATGGCCAGCACGCCGGCACCGAACAGGGCGGTCAGGGTGGCCGCCAGCCAACGGCGCTTCAGCAACCGCATCAGCCAGTCGAAGGCGGCAAAGACGACGAACAATTGGTTCAACGCCAGAGAAAACAGCATCATGGCAAACCAATGTTCCAGATCCGCGGGATATTCTTCCGGCAACTTTGGCCGCAGCAACGGATCCAGCCACCAATGACAGGCGCTGGCCGCGCCGATGCCCAGCAAGGTCGCCGCGATAAAAGCTTCGGGTTCCGGATTGAAGATGAAAACCGGCCGGCTCGAGTAAGGTGTGTGCCAGGCGAAGACAAATCCCCACAAGACAATGCCGCAAAGAAAAAGGACCGTTTCCAGGTACCAGATTGGCTCGGGGCGGGCCAACCAGAGCGATATCCGGGGGTAACACGCCAGCGCTGAGACCAGAGACGCCAGGGTCGCCTGATGCAAAACCCGCGGTTGAAGGAGATCGCGCATGTTGCCCTCTGCCGATAAAGCCAGGTCACGGCCGCCGGTTTAATGGTCGAGCTCTGCCAATGAAACATCCACCAGCAGGTCGGCGGCGATCTTTTCCAGCTCGGTTTTCAGGGCCGCCAGGTCGCAACCTTCGGGCAACTGCAAATGCGCGCGGGCTTTGAACAGGGTTTCCCCCGACATCGGCGCACTGACGACTTCGCTGGAGAATTCCTCGACATTCACGCCCGCGTGCGCCAGGGCACGGGTGATTTCGCGAACGATGCCGGGACGGTCATGACCGATGATTTCAAGTTTTATCTGCCGGCCTGTGGCCGCGGGAATTTTCAATTCGTCCGGTCGAACGACAACGGTCAGGCCGGCGCCTTGAAGTTTTTGCAGCGCGTCGAGCAATGGTTGTCGTTTGTCCGCGGGCAGTTCGATGCGCAGGATGCCGGCGAACTCGCCGCCGAGCCGGGACATGCGGCTTTCGAGCCAGTTGCCACCCTGCTCGGCCACGACGCGCGCAACGGATTCGACCAGACCGGTCCGGTCCGGGCCGATAATCGTCATCACCAGGGGAGTCAGCATGGTGTCTTGTTAAACGCTTTCCGCGCCCGTGGCAAGCGGTTCTCCATCGGGAAAAGATTGAATTTTCCAACTGATCCCCGCAGCGCGGCCGCTTACATCTGTTCCACGGTTTCGATGCCGAGGGTTTCCAAACCTTGTTTGAGGACGCGCGCGGTCAGATCGCACAACGCGAGTCGTGAGTCCCGCACGGCGGGCTCGGCCTTGAGCACCGGGCAATTTTCGTAGAACGCGGTGAATTTGCCGGCCAGTTCGAAAAGATAATTGCAGAGAAAATTCGGACGGTATTCTTCCGCCACGGCCTCCAGCGTCAGCCCGAAATTTAAGAGATGCTTCGCCAGCGCGATTTCCTCCGGAGCCGCCAATTTTTCAATTCGGAGGGACGAACTCCGCGAGTCCCCGACTTTTGCGATTTCGGGCTCGTGGAACTCGCCCCTCCGGAAAATACTTTTGATTCGGGTATAAGCGTATTGAAGGTACGGCGCCGTGTTGCCCTGTAGCGCGAGCATCTTGTCCCAGCTGAAAACATAATCGCTCTGCCGGTTCGGTAGCAGGTCGGCGTATTTCACCGCGCCGAGGCCGACGACGCGCGCGATTTCGCGGCGTTGCGCCTCCGGCAAATCCGGGTTTTTTTCGGAAACAATTTTGAGTGCGCGTTCTTCCGCCTCGTCCAGCAAATCGGCCAGCTTCACCGTCTCGCCGCTGCGGGTTTTGAACGGCTTCCCGTCCTCGCCCAGGATGGAACCGAACCAGGCATGGGCCAGTTTGAGTCCGGAATTCTGCGTCCGGAGTTCGGAGTTGGCCTGTCGCCATTTGTGGAACACGGTGAAGACCTGTTGAAAATGCAACTGCTGGCGGCCGTCGGTGACGTAAACGATTTCATCGGGTTTCCACGAATCGAGCCGGAATTCAAGCGTCGCCAGATCGGTCGTGGCATAATTGAAGCCGCCGTCACTTTTTCGAATGATAAGCGGGTGCTCCTTTAACGGGGGAACATCCTCGAAGAAAACCACAATCGCACCCTCGCTTTCACGCGCGATGCCTTCGGCGATCAAATCCTGGACCAGGAATTCCAGGCGCGCATGGTAATGGCTTTCCCCATAGGTATGATCGAATTTCACACCCAGGCGGTGGTAAATGGTACTGAATTGACTCAACGAAAGGTCGCGCATTTCCTGCCAGATGCCCAGATGCTCCGGTTCGCGCCGTTGCAGTTCGACCAGCTCCTGCCGCGCTTCGTCCAAAACCTTTGCGTCGGCCTGACTCGCAGCAAACACCAGTTTGTAAAGCCGTTCCATTTCACCCAGAGGATCCGCCTGGAGCGCCTCGCGCTTCAGGTGCTTTTTCCAACCGACGATCAACAAGCCGAACTGCAAGCCCCAGTCGCCGATGTGGTTGTCGGTAATGACACGGTGTCCGAGCAGCCGTAACGTGCGCGCGAGGCAATCGCCGAGGATGGTCGAGCGGATGTGGCCGACGTGCATGGGTTTGGCGACGTTGGGTGAACTGAAATCAATCACGACGGTCCGCGGTTGCGCCGCCTTGTCAAAAAACAGGTGTTCGCCGCGGGTGGCAGCCTGGAGGGCTTGTGCCAGGGCGGAATTTTTGAGCCGGAAATTCAAGAAACCCGCACCGGCGATTTCAACCTGCTCGCAGATTTCAGAAACATCCAATTTTGCCAGGACGTCCGAGGCCAGCTGGCGCGGGTTCAGCTTCCGTGCCCTGGCCAGCGCCATCAGGGCGTTGCTCTGGTAATCGCCGAATTTCGGGTCGGGACAGGGACGGACCAGAACCGCCGAGAAGTCCGCCTCCGGCAAAACGGCGCGGACGGCCTGTTGCAGACGGAGTTCGATATGTCGGTGCGGGAGCACGCGGTTCGTTGAATCGTTAAATGGTTAAATCGTTAAACTGGAAAAATAGCGGGAACGACTCAACGATTCAACCGTTCAACCATTTAACGAATCACGAGCCGTGCATCACTTCTTCCCGTATTCCTTGATGATATTAAGCATCGCCTCGGCATCGGGCGCCTGTTCGAGCGCCTGGCGGAATTCGGCCTTGTGGAGAAGTTTGGCGATGTTGGCGAGCGTGTGCAGATGTTTCTGGAATTGACCCTGCGGCACCAGGAAGAGCATGACGAGCTTGACCGGCTGGTTGTCGAGCGCATCGAAGTTGACGCCTTTTTTGGAACGGCCCAGCGCGCCGACCACCTCGTGAATCAAATCGGTCGAGGCGTGGGGAATGCCAATGCCAAACCCGATGCCGGTGCTCATGGACGTCTCGCGTTTTTTCACCGCGGCGGTCACGGCGTCCTGGTCGCCGGCCTGAATCTTGCCGGTGGCCACCAGATTGCCGATCAATTCGTCAATGGCTTCCCACCGGTTCGCCCCTCGCAAATCAGGGATGATTTGTGCCTTGCTTAAGATGTCGCCTAAATCCATAGCGCTGCTTGACGGTCATTTGAACCAGACCGCGCACATTTCACAAGCGCGAAATATGTACCGGTCCGGCAATTCGTTTTTAGAACCAGTGCGCCAGCCGGTTGAAAACCCCGCCCGTGCCCGCCAGCCACCAACCCAGCGCGTTGAATAATTTTACTCTCTCCGTCAGGAGCGGGACGCCGAACAACAGCACCCCGACGTTGCCCAGGAAGATAATCACCGCGGAAAACAAATAACCCTGCGACGTGATGTCCGTCTGCCGTGTCTTCAAGGCGTGCCAGGTCAGGGTCACGTGAAACGCGTACGCCGCGCCGACGGCCAGATGGAACCAGACCAGGTAACTGCGCCAGTCCCAAGTCCAACGGCCGACCGCAAATACCGCGATGACCAGCACCGCATATAACGGGAAGAAATACGGCGCGAGCACGATGAGAATATTGGTTTTGGAGATGACCACGTGGCCGCCGTCGGAGGTAACCTTCATTTTTTTGACCCGGCCGCCAAAGAGCCAGGCCCACAAGGCGTGCGTCAGCTCGTGGCCAAACACGTAAATCCACATCGGCTTGGGCAACAGCAGATAGATGACCAGCCAGCACGCTCCGCCTGCCAGCAGCGGCACCCAGACCGTGTCCGCCCCGTAACTGGCGCGCAACACCTGCCCCAACGCCAGCGCCGCGCCCGCGCACACGGGCAACAACACCACGGCAATGATGAATTTGATCCACTTCGGCACGGCGGAAGATTAACCGCAGAGACGCAAAGACGCAGAGGAAAAACTGTAGGAGACGACGTGAGGAGTCTCTGAAATTTCTTATTGAGCCTCGTTACCTCGGCTCCTGCAAAACTTTGGACTTTGAACTTTGAACTTTCAACTTAGAATCCGCGCAATGACTCAGGACGAAGTTCTGCAAATTTTCCGTGACACTGGTGCTTTGCTCGAAGGCCATTTCATCCTCCGTAGCGGCCTGCACAGCCGCCAGTTTTTTCAATGCGCGCTGGCCCTCCAGCAAATGCCCACGGTCGAGAAACTGGGCGCGACGCTGGCCGCCAAAGTCAAACAATTCGGCGTCGTTACCGTCATCGCCCCGGCGCTGGGCGGATTGGTCATCGGCCAGGAAGTGGCCCGGCAACTCGGCGTGCGGTTCATCTTTCCCGAAAAAGAGGAAGGCCAACTGGTCCTGCGACGCGGATTCAAAATTGCGCCCGGCGAAAAAATGCTTGTCGTCGAGGACGTCGTGACCAAGGGCGGCCGGGTACAGGAGACGATTGATATTGTCCGTGCTCACCAGGGCCACGTGACCGGTGTCGCGGCGATTGTGGACCGTTCCAACGGCGCGGTGAACTTCGGCGTGCCGTTCGCCAGTTTGATTTCCCTCAAGGTCGAGGCTTTCGCGCCGGACAAACTGCCGCCGGACCTGGCGAAAACTCCCGCCGTCAAGCCGGGCAGCAAGTGAGTTGTGGAGGGCAGCGCTTCGTCGCTGCCCAAATTTTTTGGTACTGACAAAGCAGTCCCTTCCAAAAGCACGTTGTAGTGGACACTGCGATGCAATTCGAAACGCTTCGGATTCCGTTTTGCTTTGCTATCGAGGTTGTAAACTGCCATATTACAAGTGCAGCCGTTTACCCTATGAGCGCCCGCCGTCTTCCGTTACTCCGTGCACACACTTCCGTTCTAGCCGGTCTGTTGTCCCTGATCGCAACTTTTGGGATGGTTTCTCCTGCAACCGCCATTGTATTGGAGGCTGAGAATGGAACGCTCACCGGCAACTGCCACGTCACCACCGCCGTGTCCGGCTACTCCGGCACCGGCTACGTCACCGGATTTCAGAGCGCGAACGATACGGTCAATTGGAGTTTCACCGGCACCCCCGGCCTGTATGATCTGGTGATCCGGTACCGCAGCCCATATGGCCCGAAAGGATACGCCGGTGTGATGGACGGGCACGGCTTTTCCGGCATGTTCCCCTCGAACAGTGTTTTTGCCAGCTTTGACGCCGGTCTGGTGCAAGTCGTCGCAGGCGCCAACACCCTCCAGATCGGCGGCAGCTGGAATTATTACGAAATCGATCGCGTCGATCTTAACTCCGTTCCAACGCCCTCGCCCCCCGCGCCGGTACCGGCCACTTTGTCGGATCCTCAAGCCACGTTCGCGGCGCAAATGCTGATGAAGGCGCTGGTTTCGGACTACGGCCAGCACACTTGGGCCGGCCAGCACGACAACAACGAAATCAGCTATATTCAGGGGATCACCGGACGCAAACCGGCGATTGTCGAGGGCGACTTGATTGATTACTCGCCCAGTCGCGTGCAGTACCAGGGCATGCCGGCGCATTACACCGAGGACATGATCGCGCTGGAAAGCGCCGGGCACGTGCTGGGACTCTGCTGGCATTGGAACGCTCCCACCAATCTTCTAAATACCGCCTCCGAACCGTGGTGGAGCGGCTTCTACACCGCCGCGACCACGTTTGATGTCTCCGCCGCGCTCGCCAACACCAATTCGGTCGAGTATTCGCTTCTGTTGCGCGACATGGATGCGATCGCCGCGCAGTTACAAAAGATTTCGTCCAACAATGTCCCCGTTCTCTGGCGCCCGCTGCATGAAGCTTCGGGTGGCTGGTTCTGGTGGGGCGCCAAAGGCCCCGGCCCCTTCAAACAACTGTGGCGTCTGCTATACGACCGGCTGGTCAACGTCCATCACCTGCACAACCTCATCTGGGTCCTGGCCAACGAAGACCCGAACTGGTACCCGGGCAATGACGTCGTGGATATCGTCGGCCTGGACGCCTATCCCGCGGACCCGACCGACGCTCTGTCCAGCGACTGGCAGATTCTCAAATCCCAGTTCGATGGCGTCAAACTGCTCACGTTAAGCGAATTTGGCGGGGTGCCCGATGCGGAACGAATGCATACCTTCGGCGTCTGGTGGTCGTACTTCTCGCCTTGGGGCGGGACCTTCATCGAAGGCGCACCAACCAACACGCTGATCCGGATTTACTCGTCTCCGGAAGTGATCACCCTGGATAAACTCAACGCCGTGCCGCCCGCATTCGTCAACGTGGCACCTCTGGCCGGAGGCGCCTTCCCGTTGAGCGGCACCGGCCCGCGCGGCTCTACTTATCATGTTGTGGCCTCGACCGACCTGATGCAGCCGATGGCCGGCTGGTCGGTGCTCACTAACGGCACCTTCCACGGAGGCGTGTTCAATTTCAACGACAATCAGGCCCCGGCTTATCCGCAAAGGTTTTATCGGGTAGTGACTCCATAAAAAACAACCGGCGCATACGACGCCGTCAAGCCAAGTGGAGGACAGCGCTTCGTCGCTGCCAAAATTCAAATTTTGGGCACTGACAAAGCAGTGCCATCCAAAGAAACGTTGCGCCAAATGGCACTCTTAACTGTGTCATCATGGCGCTTTTGGCACAGTTTTACCTCATTCTATTATTTGGTTGAAATCCAATTTCACCCTTTATTTACAATTGGTTTATGACTTTTTCGGCTTCGCGGCATTGCCATTGCTTGGAAGCAGGAGACAGAGTGTATTTAACCAAAAGACTTTATGGCAAAAGTATTAGGCATTGATTTAGGAACCACGAACTCCTGCATGGCGGTCATGGAAGGCGGCGAGCCGCTGGTTCTGGAAAATTCCGAGGGCAAGCGCACCACGCCCAGCGTCGTCGCGTTCACCAAAAACGGCGAGCGCCTCGTCGGCGAGGCGGCCAAGCGCCAGGCCGTCACCAATTCGCGCAACACAGTTTACTCCATCAAGCGCTTCATGGGCCGCAAATTTGAAGAGGTCCAGGAGGAAATCAAACGCGTCCCGTACAAGGTCGTCAAGGCCTCCAATGGCGACGCCGCCGTGGAAGTGGAAGCGGATGGCAAGACCACCCGCTATTCCCCGCCGGAAGTTTCCGCGATGATTCTCGCCAAACTGAAAGCCGACGCCGAAATGCGTCTTGGCGAAAAGATCACGCAAGCCGTCATTACGGTTCCCGCTTACTTCAACGATTCACAACGCCAGGCCACGAAGGACGCCGGCAAGATTGCCGGATTGGAAGTACTCCGCATCATCAACGAGCCGACCGCCGCGTCGCTTGCCTACGGTCTCGACAAGAAGAAGGATGAGAAGATCGCGGTTTACGATTTGGGCGGCGGAAC
>JANWKE010000153.1 GCA_025451535.1 Verrucomicrobiia bacterium | reverse complement strand
CGCGTCGGCGATCGCACTCAGCGGCAGTGATGTTTACGTCGGCGGAAGTTTCACCAGCGCGGGGGGTGGCAGTGCGAATTACATTGCGAAATGGGACGGGAGCAGCTGGTCGGCCTTGGGCAGTGGTTTGAACAGCAACGTTACGGCCATTGCCATCACTCCCGGTGTTTCTTTTGCCGGTGGAAATTTCACCGTCGCCGGCGGTGTCAATGCCAACCACATCGCCGAATGGAACGGAACCACCTGGGGACCGCTGGATAGTACTTCGAGTAATGGTGTCAACGGCACGGTGAATTCCATTATTCCGATCACCCCGACTGCCTTGTACCTCGGTGGCACTTTTACCACGGCCGGGGGCACCAGCGTCAATCGCCTGGCCCAAGGTTACAGCAGTTGGTCGGGATTGGGCAGCGGGGTGACCGGTGGCAGTTCTCCGGCGGTCTTGGCCATGGCGTATGACGGTGCCAATCTGTATGTCGTCGGGAGCTTTACCAATGCCGGTGGCTTGACGGCCAACGGCATCGCAAAATGGGACGGGGCAAGCTGGTCCGCTTTGGGCGGCGGAGGACTCCAGAGAAGCGCGTCCGGCCTCAGTCCCGCTTTCGTGACTGCGGTGGCTAACGCCGGAAACGACATCTATGCGGGTGGCCGGTTACTTGTGGCCGGAGACAAACCCTCCTCCGGCATCGGTCGATATAACGGACAATTGACATTCACTCCCCCGGCGGTGACACGTTTGGACCATCCCATGTGGTCAGCCGGCGGCCCGTTCCAGTGTCGCGTCACCGCCAGTCTCGGCACAACCTACACGATCGAAGCTTCGACGAATCTCACATCCTGGGTACCCCTGACCACAAACAGCTCAAGCCCGTTTGATTTCCTCGACCCGGATGCGGCACTTTTCACTGATCGCTTCTATCGGGCTAGAACGTTCCCATGAAGCCTTCCGGTCAGTTCCTCCGCAAACAAACAACATGGCCGCCCTGGAATTGTCGCACTGTCTTTCCTGCGATTGAAAAATCCGTGTGCATCCGCGTCCATCCACAGCTAAACTTCTCCTGCAATTATGGATTACGAAGCGGTCATCGGCCTGGAAACCCACGTCCAGCTTAAAACCAAATCGAAGATGTGGTGCGGCTGCGCCAATGCCTTCGGCTCGCCGCCGAACACGAATGTCTGCCCCGTCTGCCTCGGCCTGCCCGGGGTGCTGCCCGTCGCCAACGAGGAAGCGCTGAAGCTCACCGTGCTCACCGGTTTGTTGTTGAATTGTCAGATTCCCGCGCGCGCGAAGTTCGACCGGAAGAATTATTTCTACCCGGACATGCCGAAGAACTATCAAATTACGCAATACGACCAGCCGTCCACCGCGAATGGCTACCTGGACTTTGAGTTCAACGGCGGCATTGCCCGCGTGCACATCACCCGTGCGCATCTGGAAGAGGACGTCGGCAAGAGCTTCCACTTTGAGCGCAACAGCGGCGTGGATTTCAACCGCGCCGGTGTGCCGCTCATGGAAATCGTTTCCGAACCGGACCTCACCAGCGCGGACATGGCCTACGCATATCTCAATGCGTTGGTGGAGATTCTTCGTTATGGAAACATCAGTGATGGCGACATGGAAAAGGGTATGGTGCGCTGCGACGTGAACGTGAGCGTCCGGCCCCAAGGCGCGAAGGAGCTGGGCGCCAAGATTGAAATCAAAAACATGAACAGCTTTTCCGGGGTACGCCGCGCGCTGGAATATGAAATTCCGCGCCAGATTGAAGTGCTGAAGAAGGGCGGCAAACTGATTCAATCCACGCGCCGCTGGGACGACGAGGCGGGCATCACCGAGGAAATGCGCACGAAGGAGCACGCGCATGATTACCGTTATTTCCCCGACCCGGACCTGATGCCGTTTGCCCCAACGGAACCGTGGCTGGCCGAAGTGAAGTCGCGCGCCGTCGAACTGCCGCTGGCACGCAAGCAGCGGTTTGTGAAAGATTATGGCTTGCCCGCCAGTGACGCCGAGTTGTTCAAGAACAACGTTGAGTTGGGAAATCAATTTGAAAAGGGCGTTCAGCAAATCTCCAAACAGGCCCAGGGCGAAACAAAAGCAAAACAAGTCAAACTCGTGGCGAATCTGATAATTAACAATCGTTCAACGCTGCCGGAAGCACAGCCTTATCCCATCACAGAAATAGTAAATCTAGCTGTCTTAGTTCAAAACAATACAGTTAGTGGTTCAAATGCGCAGCAGATTATACTTCCAGAATTAATGATAACTGGTAAATCGGCGCAAACTGTGATTCAGGAAAAAGGCCTGGCGCAGGTCAGCGACACCGGCACGATTGAAAAATTCTGCGATGAAGCGATTGCGGCGAATCCCGGGCCGGTGGCCGACTTCAAGGCCGGGAAAACCGCCGCGCTGAATTTCCTTAAAGGCCAGGTCATGAAGTCGAGCAAGGGCAAGGCGAATCCGGCACTGGTTGGCGAGATTCTGGAAAGAAAATTGAAGCGTTAGGCGTATCAGCGAAAACTCCATCTGCTTCCATCGAAAATAACTGTCGGAGTCAAACCATTTTGACGAAAACTCGAGGGAAAATATCGGGATTTCGCGCATTTTTGATTGAACCGGGCTGAAGGACCGGTTAGAATGCAGATATTCACCCGACGTTTTTTTATTTGTGAACAAGAGCATTCTCCCGATTTTAATTCTTTCTGGCTTTGCCTTTGTTTTTTCCAGTTCCGCCGACATCCAATACGCCGGTGTGAATCTCTCCGGGGCTGAATTCGGCGACGTCATCTCTTCGGGTGGAGCTTTGCCCGGCACGTATGGCAGCCAATATATTTACCCGAATAACACGGAAGTAAATTACTACCAGAGCAAGGGGATGAACATCATCCGGCTCCCGTTTCGTTGGGAACGGTTACAGCGCACCAACAACGCGGCGTTCAACTCCGCCGAATCCAACCGGCTGGTGTCTTTTGTTTCTTACGCCAGCGGTCAGGGTATGAGCGTCATTCTCGATCCTCACAACTTCCAGCGCTACTGGCCGGACAACAGTACGTACACTACCATGCAGAGCGGCACCGTCGGTGTAATCGGAAATTCCGTTGTGCCCAACTCAGCGTTTTCCAATTTCTGGTATCAGGTCGCCAATATCAGCAGCTTTAAGAATAATCCCAATGTCATTTTCGGTCTGATGAATGAGCCGAACGCTTTGCAACAAACGCAAATGATTGCGGCTGAAAACGCGGCCATCGCGGGCATTCGGGCGGCGGGCGCCAGTAATCTGATTTTTGTACCCGGCAACCGGTGGACCGGTGCGTGGACCTGGTCCCAGTCGGACGCCAACGGCGCGGCAAACTCGGCTGCCATGCTCGGCATCGTGGATCCCGGCAACAATTATGTCATCGAAGTGCACCAATACCTGGACAGTGACGGTTCGGGGACCATGAATACAATTGTCAGTGCGGATATCGGATGGCAGCGACTGACCAACTTCACGGCCTGGGCCCGGGCGAATAATGTTAAAGGTTTTCTTGGTGAATATGGAGTTCCAAGACTTGCCATCGGCTCTGGTCAGCCCGGCGGTCAGGCGCTGACCAACATGCTCTCTTACGTCGTAACCAACTCGGACGTATGGCTGGGCTGGAGCTATTGGGGAGGTGGCCCATGGTGGGGCAGCACTCCTACTTTTCTGGTCGAACCGGCAAACCCCGGCAACCCAACAGACCAGCCGACGATGACCATCATCAAGGAGTTCACACCATTGCCGGTACCGACGCTGCAGATCGTCAACAACAACACCCAATTCCAATACGCGGCGCCGCAGGGTTTCGTCTATCAGGTTCAATATTCAACCGACCTGTCTTCCAGCGCCAATTGGGCAAACTTGGGTTCGGCCAAAACCAATGTGCAACCACCCGGTCCGCTGGGCCCCAGCACAAACGCGCCTTTTACGGTCAATTTGGGATCGGATCCACAAGGCTTTTATCGGGTCCTGGTCAGTCACGCCCCTTAAACCGCAACCCGGTCGCCGATTTCCAGGGGCGATTAATTCGACTCCATGGCACGGTAAAAGCCGTTGGGTACAGGCGCCGGGGCAAGACAGTGACCTTGCCCATCCTTCACCCAAATACCACCCGGCAGGGGCAACCATGCGGAATCGGTCAAATTGGTCTTGAACTGGATCTGGTAGCTCCGGCCCGTTACCGCCGGCCAGGTCAGGTCCACGGTGTTGTTGACCGGCACGTTTTCCGCAAGCTGGAACACGGAGGCGGGATCAATGGGGGACGTGCCGGCCAAATACTCCTGCAAATTGGACACACCATCCCCATCGGCGTCATCCTGCGCGAGGGACAGGTCATTCGCCTGTCCGGTGGGATGGCCGAAATATTTCATCATCCACCAATCCGGAATCCCATCGCCATCACTGTCCACGAGAGCGGCATTGACATCCATGGACGCGCCGAAAACATCCGGGCTCCGGTTGATATCGCCAGTTACCAGGCCCGAGCCCACATCCAGGAAAGCCACGGTTGCGCCGTTGTCGCAGATCACCGGTCGGGACGCCCATACTATCGGGCCGGAACTGTTCGGCCCGATGGCCAGCACCAGATTGGAACTCGTCAGGCGGTCCAGCAGAAACAGGTTCGGGGGTGCCGTGTTGTCTCCGATGACCGTGTTGGCCACGACGCTGCGATAGGCGACGAACCGGCCGTTGCCGCTCAAAACGGGCCCGTCCGAAAGCGCATCCATGCTGCCGGTGCCCGGGCCGGCCAGACCGACCAGGGCGAGCGTGCCGGTCCGGAAATCGAGCAGGTAAACCTTGTTGGTGCCGTCGTCTCCGCCTGACAAGTTGGCAGTGGATACAAATGTCAGCCAGCGGCCATCATCACTCCAGCAGCCGGCATTCCGAATCGGAGATGTGGATGTAGTCGAAATCGAGAAAAGATTTGACCTGGGATTGATGTTGTCCACGTAGAGAGTGTTGGCAATGCGATAAAAGATTTTGCTCCCGGTCGGGTCAATCGTTGCCGACGTGACTGTTCCCGAATTAGTATAAATATCCACTCCAAGCTGGGTGTCCCGAATCTGCAATCTGACGCCTGAAGGGGACACGCTATACGCATAGGCGACATAACGGCCATTGCCACTTAAGGAAGGGCCAAAGGCATAATAATTGGCGCCATTTAGTCCCACGGTCTGCCCCAGACTTATATCCCGCCAGTATGTGTTCACCCCGCTGGTGATTCCCGGGACCAGATTGTTTGCCCGGCTTACGAAGGCTATATACTGTCCGTCTGAACTCATCGCCAAATCGGAAGCGTCGTTGTTCCCGGGGCTGACGCCATCAGTTCCAACACTGACCAGCACAGTGACGCCCGTTTGCAGATCGCGGCGGAACACATTGGCGCAGGTATTGACCGGGCCGGCAACCAGGTTGCTGGCCCCGCTGATGAACGCCACATAGCGGCCATCCGCACTGATAACGGGATTT
>JANWKE010000152.1 GCA_025451535.1 Verrucomicrobiia bacterium | reverse complement strand
CGCCCGATGCCGGCCTGGGTCAGCGGAACGTCCACTGTCAGCGCGCCCGCGCCGTAAACGCTGCCGGCCGGGTCCTTCAAAATTTCCCGGATGCGACCGCTGGCATCAATCCAGCACGTCACACCATTGTTCGCACAGCGAATAAGCGGCAGGTTGTTTTCGACAGTGCGAAAGACGGCGTTGGCCATGTGCTGCCATTGCGCCGCGCTGTCGCCGAACCAGCCGTCATTCGTCAGGTTCACCAGGAAATCCACGTCATTCCTGGCCGAAGCACGCGCCGTTCCCGGAAACTCGTCCTCAAAGCAAATCAAGGGCGCGGCGTTGACGCGCCGCTCGCCCAGCGCAAACGTCACCGGCTGGTCGCCCGGCGTGAAACTCCCGGTGATGGGCGTGAGCCATTTCACAAACGGCAGCCAACGCACCAGCGGGATGTATTCGCCGAATATCACCAGCTTGCGTTTGTGATACACGTCCGCCAGCCGGCCGTCCGGTGTGACAAGGAAGGCGCTGTTGAAATAATTGGTCGTGTCCGGCTGGAACACCACGTCTTCGCTGTTGAAAATGATCCAGACGCGGTTTGATTGCGCGAGCCGGCTGATGGCGTCGGACGTAGCTTCATCCAATTCCGGCACCGCGGATTCCGGCCAGACCAGCACCTCAGTCCGGGACGAGCCGCCCGCCCCGTGCGACGATAAGCGCGGTTGTTTGGTTGGTTCATCGCTCAGGTCGGCAGGATTGACGATTTGTATCACCTGCCCTTCTGCGTCCTGCTTCCGGCTTTCCGCCAAAGCTTGCCCCGTCAATTGAATCAGTTGTTGAAACCGCTGCTCGTCCTGGGCCGGATTCCAAATCAATGTCTGGGGAATACTCGGCTGGACCAGTGTCAGGCGCAGCATCGTTCCCGGCGAATTATCCGGCCCTGCCCGCATATAGCCGAAGATAAACAGGCCGATGACGGTTACCAGCGGCAGGGCCATTTCCGCCTGCCAGACAAAGCGCCGGGCCGGGCTGCCGAAAATCGCGCGGGCGGCGGAGAACAGCGACAGGGAAAACCACGCGACGAGAAACGAAACGCCATACACGCCCGTCACCGACGCGATTTGGATGAGCGGAAGCATCCGGTATTGCGAGACGCCGAGAAAGTCCCACGGAAAGCCGCCAAACACACGCGCGCGCACCATTTCGAGCGCCACCCAGACTGCCGCACCTGCCAGCGACCAGCGCGTCCGGCGCGCCCAATCGCCTTCGCCAATCTTTCCGGCCAACAGCCAGACCCAGGCGGCGACAAACAGCGCGAGGACGGCGGCCAGCGAAATCCAGCCCAAAATTGGAAACCAATCCACTGGAATCAGCAATAACCAGTAAAGCGACGAGAGGAAGTGCGTCAGACCGGCAACGTAACCAATCCGAAAGGTATCGCCCCGACTTTTGCCCTGCGCGACGGCCAGCAACAGGCCCGGCACGACCCAGGCAAAGCCGGCGATGCCGAATCGGGGAAACGCCATCGTCAGTAAAAGTCCCACACCGATCGCCGCCAGATAACCGCTGCGCAGAAAAAGTTCGTTGAGAAACCGTCTTAACGTGCCGAACGGTGAATAATCCATGGTGAACACGGGACCGGGCCGGGCACATGCGGCGGCGCGTTTCACCAGCCCCGGGCCGGCGTTGACTACAATCGCCAGGCGTGCCTTGCGCCAGACCGCGAGGTCCGCGGAGGAATTGCCGGCGTAATCAAAACCGCGTTCGCCGAATTTTTCGATGAGCGCTTTAAGTTTATTTTGGCCTCGCAGGTTGCTCCGGCCGTCGCTGGCGAGCACTTCATCAAAAAGTCCGATGTAATTGGCCACGGGCATGGCCATGCCCCGGTCAGAAGCCGTGGCCAGTATTAATTTCCGGCCCGCATTCTTCTGCTCGCGCAGGAATGCAAGGAACGGCTGTTTGTATGGGAGGCTCGCGGGATCGATCGCCACCCGCCGGGCAAGTCGCTGTTTCAGAAAGGCCCGGCCGCGCGTCCACCAGAAAAGGACCGGAAAGAGCCAAAGCGGATTGCGCCGGAGCAGCCGCGCCAGCGATTCCCACAGCAAATCGGTCTTGATGAGCGTCCCATCCAAATCCACGCAGAGCGGGACCTGGTTTTCGCGGGGTGCATCAGGCGATGGCGGCATGGTCACTCGAAATCAAAAAGTGGGGCGAGATTACCGGCGAGGCGCATGGCTTAAAAGCCAAATCTCCGGCTCGTGCGGATCTCCGCCAAGCGGGACAGGCTGCTCGCCCACCTGCAAAATCGGCTCTATCCTTTGAGGGCACGTTCCAGCAAGGCCCTTTCGTGGTCGCCGTAATTAATTTTCAACGCCTCGGCCCGCGCCGCCGGCGTCATCTTCTGCCAGGATTTCTGCAAGGCGTTGATGGTCTTGTCCTCGGCGGTCCGGGCCGCCAGATCGGCGAATTGGTATTGAAGAAACACCAGGCAGAGTGCGTCCTCCAAAACGCGGACTTCCGGGTCGTCCGGAAAATGTTTCTTGAGATTCAAATCCTGGACGCGGCGAATCACCGCCTCCGGGTAGCCGAGTTCGCGCAGGATGTCACCGGTCTTCTGCGCATGAAACCTCTTCAGGGTGGCGCGCCATTGTAAATAACCGGCGCGGGTCATGGGATGCGAACTGCGCGGGATTTCCCAGCGGCAAAGATGCTGACAACGCCCTGCCAAACGCAGCGCCTCGGAAGCATCCGGGCAAAGCCGCAACACCCAGTCACTCAATCGCCGTGCGTAAAGCAATTCGCGCGGCTCTTTAATGCCCCCGGTGGTTTCCATGTTCGGGTCACGCGCATTCTCCCCGTCAAAACGGCGCAGCGCTGCTTCAAATCGCCTGGCATCGGACGGTTGAAATGGTTCGGACATCGCGGCGTCTTATGCGAGATGCGCCGACGACGCAAGGTTGTTTCGTTGCTCTGCCATTCCATCAGCGGACTTCGTTGTCATCGTCTTCCAGCCGGGCAAAATAAAAGCACCCGGCGGCAATCAGAATTGAAACGGTGGCAATAATGAGCGCCTGCGTCCCGGGCTGTTTCAGGTCATCGGACAACTCCTGTGTTAACAGCCCCATTTTGCCGTAAAGGACTCCCATCTGATGAGCCTCCGCCCTGGCATTTCCCGCCAGCAATTCGTCCTCGGTCGGTTCACCGGTGTGCGTCCGAACCCAATAAACCGCACCGGCGCTCAGCAGTCCCAGCACCAACACAACAATGCCAATCAACCGGAGTCGCTTCGCTTGCTGGCGCGGCGGATGGGCGCCGGGCGTTTGATGGTTCACGGACATGGCCCAAAACGTTCGTCACTTCGTTTGCCGAACACAAGCCGATAAAAGATCGGGCTGGCGACGAAACCAAAGGTCCCACCCTAGGCGGCCCGCCTATATCAAAACCAGGGAGTTTTCGACTTGACTTCATGGTCGATCGGCTCATGGTTCAACTATGAACCCGGCCACGCAGCTCATGAACGGCACAAACGGCCCGGGTGGACAGGTGCGACTGGAAATTACGGAGACCGACATTGAATTGGTGGTGGATGAATCTGAAAAGATGAGGGAGCAGATTCGGATGCAGGCGACGGAGATGGGTCCGATTCTTGAGGCGTTGCTCCGTGACACACGCGGCCAGATCCGGTGGGGCTTGAACGAATAAGGAGCCGCCCGGATTGATTTGTGCTTGAAGACAGGTCCTACACGCTGAGAACGAGCGCAGGAGTATGATTGGGACAAGGGAAAAGTCTGGTTTGCAGACCGTTTCTCCAGGAATCCACGCGATGACACTTTAACCCCATTCCGGACAACCTCGATGCACTCTACCGTTGCCAGCATCCTGTGTCGGGTTTGCCTCGTGGTTGGATTGGCCATGGTGGAAGGTTGCTCCACCTTCGGCCCTGGCAATGTGGCCGGCCGGCCCTGGAACCGTCCGCCCAAATGGGTGGTCGAAAGCGATTGGCTTTTCTATCCCGCCCGGATTTGACTCCGGGCGCGAACCGGGAGACTTGCGGCCCGGAGATTTTTATCCCTGAACATTGTCCGCTTAAAATCAAGGTCACGTTTTGGCCATCTCTGCGCCTAATTTTTTACGGCTGAAGAATGCCAGACCCAGTCGCCTTTGCTGATGTCCACTCTGGACGTAGAACCTTTGGACAAGACGACCACGCCACCATCGTCCGTTTCGTTCCAGCCGACGGAATAGAGCACAAATTGGCCGTCAGTTGTCCGCTGATAATGCAGCGGCTGGCCGTTGATGATGTCGTGTGGAATTATTCCCATGAACTGCGGCGCAAGCGGGTCGAGTGATTCAGGATATTTGCCATGCACCAGCCGATAGCGTTCCAGCGCGATCGCCACACGGGCCAAATCCACCGACTCCTGTCCATAGGCGGACTTCCTGACCGCACCTCCCAGCGCGGGCAGAATTAACCTTGCAATGATATTGTAAGGGTTTGCGTGTTTGAGCCCGCTGGTGACGACTGAATCCGCGCGTTGAACATCACCTGGTCTGACCATGCGTCGATTGACATCTGCCAACGGCAAATAATATTCCAGCATTGGCCGGGCGCAGTGTAACTCATTTTGATAAAACCAGCCATGGGGAATGGCTTGCCAGATAGTCCACTGCAGAACCCGGCCTGAGCGGTCGCCCGCGCTATCCCCCATCAAATCGGAAGCTTCCGCCGGAAAGTGGCGCAGATATTCAATGTCACCGATTTCGCACAGCATCAGTTCGCCCCGCATGGCAGTCTGGTAATCGGTCAGCAAATCCACCTTCGCCAGCTCCGAATCCAATCCTCCAAGTTGCGCATCGGACCATTGGTGCGCCGCCAGGCCCTCCCAGACCGGCTGCAACGCGATATGCGCGATGGCAATTCGGACCAGATGCGAAATTAAAAATGGTTCGGTCCGGATTGAGTCGCTCAGCCGCAACATGAGCTTCACGTCGGCAAGCGCCTTGTCGCTCTGGCCGTTTTGCAGCTCGGCGATGGCCCGCAATTGCAACACTTGAGCACAGCGTTTCAGGCCGGCCAAATGCGGCAGCAAGATACCGGCCGGTGGCTCCATGTCGTAAGAGAGCGGAAAGCGTGAATAAGGCAACCGTGCCGCCTGGTGCAATTGTTCAATGGTCGAATCGTAGCGGCCCAATACCAGCAACACGCTCTGGGCGGCCGTTTGCGGCTGTGCCGGAACGGGAAACTGGTTCGTCCTGGCGGCCATCAGCCGGTAATAATCCTGCCAGACTTTCAGATCGCTCACGGTTGCTTTCTGCCAGTTGCCAATGCCATTGGTGGGACTTTCGCCGCTTTCGGAAATGGTCATCTCCAGCGGGTTCACCAGGTTTGTGTCCCATTCCATTTGATCTCCATTTTTGTCCATGTGTGGATTTCGATGCTGCGTGCGCCATTTCTGATCCATTAATTTGTCAACGGTGTCAAAAACCGGCGCCAGGGCGAAATTCTGATCATCCGGAACCGGCGCGGGAATAACACTGCCTGCTCCGAACCGCACACCTCTGGCTTCCCATTCATGTTTGAATCTCCACCAGTCATGCTTCCCGCGCCAATCCTCTTCGACATGGAACAACGCAATCAGCGTCACAAAACAGACGGCCCCGAACAGGAACCGCTTGAAGTTTCGCCAGTGGCACAACCAGCGGATGAACGAAACAATCAGAAAACCGGCTACGGCAATGACGATGGCCCAGATCATGGCCATAAAAGCCAAATCGGTTGTGGAAGTGGCGATACGGGCCAGCCAGCCAAACAAAAAAATAATCAAAAATGCTGCCACCAGCACCAGCAGCCAAAAAAGGAAAAGCCCCTGTGGTCCCTTCCAGGATTTTTTCCAGACGCTTTTGGGTTCTTCGTTCATGAGTTTCTTTTGTAGCAGCCGATGTAAGTCGGCTTGTTTTTCGTTTAAATCTGGGCGGACTCATCCCGTCATGCGGGACGGCTACGTCATCCAAATATCAAAGTTCCGTTCGCTGCGCGGCCGTGGCATCGATGATTTAGACCGGTCAGCTTCTCTGACCTCACGCGACCCGATCAATTCCGCCAGCAACCGTTGCTGTTGGCGCACTTCGACGATGACTTCGGCTGTCGGCGGCGAAAATTTCTCCGCCATTACCGGTGCGGTGTCGTGCAGCGTAAAATTCATGGCGATGAGGAAAATCCAGATGACGGCCAGACCAGCCCAGGCAGCGGGGTGAGGCCAAAAGACAGACGACAGACGACAGACGGCAGACGAGGACCAAAAGTTTTTCGGCGCTCGACTCTCGACCCTGGACTCTCGACTCGCCGCTGCCAGTATTTCCTCGCGCCATTCGGCGGGAACCTGCCGCAGGGGCTGGCGTCGCAGTTCTTGCTCAAAATCGTCGTGGTTCATTTGATTTCTTCATAGAGTGGACGCAGGCGCGCGCGCAATTTGTCTAGGCCATAGCGATACCGGCTGGCGGCAGTGTTCTGGGGAATATCCAGCACGTCGGCGATCTGCTCAAAGGTGAGGCCTTCCCAAAGTTTGAGATGCACGACGGCGCGCTGATCGGGAGGCAATTCAGCCAGCGCGCCGGCCAGTTCAGCGCGAAACATTTGCGCATCGGGATCTTTGGCCGCCGCAAACGGCGAGACGGGTTCGGCGGCAACATTTTCCTTTGTCCGTTCGCGCGTGCCGCGCCGGCGGATTAAATCAATGGCGGCATTGTGCGCCAGACGGATGAGAAACGCGCGTTCATCGCGAATGCCGTCCAGCAATTCCGGATTGCGGGCCAGTTTGACAAATATTTCCTGAAGCAGATCCCGCGTGTCGGACTCGTCGCGCGTGAAATTGAGCAGAAAGGCATAAAGCGGCTGGGCGTGCTCGTCGTAGAGCCGTTTGAGCTCCGGTTCCCGCCGCATTTCACTTTATATGACGCGCCGGGCGACGCAATTTGTCTAGCAAAATCAGGCCGGACGATTCAACACAACTGCCGCTCGGAGCCGGCAGCACGACAGCTGGCCGGCAGCTTTGTGCCGGGTCGCCCGCCCGCCGTGGGTCTCACTCTCCCGGCCGAAGCAGGGCTTTTAACGAGGCCTGGTAGGCTGCCACATTGTCCCTGGTGACCGCGTGCGTGGTAATAAAAATTTTCCCGCCGGCCAACTGTGTCTTATCGCCGCGAAGATATTCACCCATGCGGAAGATGGTTTCACGGCCAATCGAGAAAGGCTTCTGGACAATCGTGCCGTAAATGTCGCCGGCCGCGATACCGGCCAGCGTATCACTGTCGGCATCAAAGCAAACGATCTTCACCTGCCCGGCCTTGCCTGCACCACGGACGGCCGTGAGGATGGCCGGTCCGTCGTAGCTGTAAAGTCCGACCATGCCCGCGAGGTCAGGGTATTTGGCCAGCGCATCCTGGGCGTTCTTGAGCGCCAGCGTACTTTTGGTATCGTCCGCGAGCGTGTCAATGATCCGGATGCTTGACCCGGCCAGCCCATTGGTGATGCCTTCGATGCGTTCCCTGGCGTTTTGCGCACTGGGATAGCCTACCAATAAAATGATCTTGCCCCCCTGGGGCAACGCGGCTTTGAGCAAATCCGCCAGCTGCGTTCCGGCGGCGACATTGTCCGTGCCAATATAACAAACTCGTTTGCTTTTTTCCGCGTCGCTGTCCGCGCAGACCAGCAGCACCTTGCCGGCGATGGAATTCAGAAAGTCCGTCTGGTTTTCGGCGTCAATCGGGCTGATGGCAATGCCATCAACGCCGCGCGCGACCAGCTCGCTTAAAATTTCCTGCTGCGCCGCCGCGGTGCGGGCGGTGGGCGTGCGAAAATCCAAATCGACATCACCGAGCTGGCGCACCGCACCGTCGCAACCCAGACGCACGATGGACCAATAATCGTCTGAACTGCTCCCGACAAAGGCCAGGCGTAATTCCTTTTGCGCCACGCCATTGGTCGTTTCGTTGTTCCGGTTGCAGCCTTGAAAAAGTGTGGCGGCACAGAACACCAGTATGAGAGCACTCGTTTTTTTCATAACTTTATTTCGTTTTGGTCGTGGCCAGCATACGCCCTTCTGAATCTCTATCCATTGAAATCGCATGGAGAATCTATTTGCATGGCGGTCGGGCTGCAGCAGGCTTTGCTCTTGCTGCACGGCGAGGTTGGCTGGCGTCCCGATGGAATCTCCAACCCTGAACCAACCCCGAAAGCATTCGGGGCCGCTCTTCAACTGAAACCTGTTGGTTCGCCGGGTCGAAGCTTTGGTGAAAGCCGGCTTGCCGAGTCGAAGCTTTAGCGGAGACTGGCTTGCCGAGCCGTAGCTCGCCTGTGTGAAGAGTGCACCCGACAGCCTGTCTTCGTGTTGCGTCACAACGTGGCCACCTTTGCTCCTGCGATACGGCGAGCGAAGGCTGGTGCCCCGGTGGGGACTCGCCACCCGCGTTGAATCACGGTCTCAACTTTGCGGCGGGTTGAACCACTGGCTTTTGAGAAACGAAGGGCGGATTTCATCGAGTCTGGAATGGGCGGAACTGCCAGAGTGGACAGGCCCAGCCGGTGCAGTTGGCTATCGCTTGGCGGTCAAAGCTGAGGCACTCCAAGCACTGAGCCTTGATAGCTCGCCGAGGCGAGCATTTCCCGGCCCAAGCAGCCACGAAATGACCTCTGGCTGATAACGGAGTCGTTTCCAGCCGTCCGGCGCGTTTGGCGGCGATTTTTTCACTAAGGGAGCATGTTTCTGTTGTACCGGCGGTTTTAGAGGCTTGCCCGGCTTGATTGCCACCGGAGCTTTCGTATTCTGATATGTCTGGCATAGCAGCTTAATATCGTGCAAGTCAGTGCAGGCATATAGGCGCATTTAGCCGTACCACACCTAGCGGTGGATGAAAAGTTAGAGAGAGGCTACTTGTGTGACCGCAGACAGCTAAAAAAGTCGGCAGCTATTCCGTTGAAATCTTCAATATGGGCGAGCGCCCCGTCGCGTGCGCGATACCAAGCATTACCCTTGCAGTAAAAAGGAAACGTTTTCCCGTTACTCCTTTTCCACCACTCTACAAAATTTGCGGCTCTTTTGGGTGAACGCCCGCAGAGAATGCGATACGCACCAAGTTGATTCAATGCGTCCGCCGGTCCCCCTCGCCCGCCCGGTCTCGTGGAGAAAAGCCTTGGATTGGCTTTTAATATCCCAGCCAACTGCCGCACAAATTGTTTTGCAATTTTGTGTTTGTTAAAACAGGGATGAATTGAAAACCAGCCGTAAATCGAGCCAGGGTGCCGCAATTCACGTAGCTCTTTCCATCTCTGCCATTCAACGTTTTGTTCTTTTTCGACGAGGGCTATGCTCACACCGCCAGCAGCCGCATTATCGTCGGCACTGTCCTTGATATCTTTTAGGTAATCGGCGCGCAACTCCTTACGCAAATCAAGCCACGGAATATCAGGAAATTCGGAGACGTAGCCAAAGCACTCGAAATTCAGCCATAACAACACATTCACCACTTCTAGCAATGGCATTTCGTCCGGCGTAAATGATTCGGCGGCTGATTGCTTCCGTTCAAGAATTTTATCAGCCGCATCTAACAACGATTGGCAGTAATCTTGATTTCGTCGGAACCAATGAATGACCTCCCGTATTTTACTTTCACGGCAATACTCGTATCGAAAACAAGTCCGCAACTCCTCCTGCGGGCAGTCAGAAAAATCCCAATCGTGTTTCACAAGTTCACGCGGTTTATTCCAAGAACGTTTTGTCCGAGCACACAACCTGAGTTTTTTTCCGTTCATTCAGTCGGCAGTTTCACGCGAAACTCATTCAACGAGCAATTAAAAATCACGTTGACTCATCCCCCAAGCGGGTGTCATATCGGGTTCACAACGATGAACTCCACAATGAAAAGGCTCATCTATCTTCTTTTTGTAACGGAGTGCGCGATGATTTTGACCGGGTGTGCGACTGGCACACACATCGTTACCGGGACTAAGCGGCCTGCTATCAAACCCGAACAGGTTGTGATTTATCAAGTCCCGCCAGCCAAATTTGAGATTGTCGGCATCGTCAACGCAACCACGCCCGGCAAACGACAGCGCAACATGGACGATGCTGTTGATGAATTGAAGCGACAGGCAGCGCAGATTGGAGCCAATGGAGTCATTCTTGGCGGGGTGAATCCCGGCAGCCAAAGCGTAGGGGTTTCCACTGGTTACGGATTCGGCGGTGGAACTTCATTCAGCGCTACCGGTGTTGGCGTGTCCGCAACCGGGATTCAACTGTCAGGACAGGCTATTTTCGTGAATCAAACGCAGTAAGGGTTAAAAATTCACGGCCAGCGAAGCTCAAACAAAAAACCAGCGCCACCGTGTGCGTCTGTTGAGGCTAACGTTCAGAGCTCAGGCGCGCGGGGCTGATGACGTCCTCCGCGATAGCGGAACTGAGAGCCCCATCCCGCGTTGCCTGAAGCGATTTGTTAGAAAACATGAGGGCAGAGAGCGGGCGCGTGAACGCCCTGATAAACTCTCTGCCTGTATGAACTATCACAACGCAGTTTCTACTCCGGCGGTTGCCGCAGTGCAACCGGTAAATCATCG
>JANWKE010000151.1 GCA_025451535.1 Verrucomicrobiia bacterium | reverse complement strand
GCAACGCTCCCGCAGATATCGGGGAAAACATTCCGTTACGCACAACGCTCGAATCCCCGGCCGCCAAACCTGCGGTGCCGGCGCGGATCTGGCTGGGTGCGCCCAATTCCATCAAGGGCCCAACCGACGCTGTTTTTCAAAGACAGAGCGGCAGCAACCTGCTCATCGTGGGCCAGAGCGAGGAACGCACCTTGACACTCCTGTCGGTGGCCCTGGTCTCTCTCTCGGCGCAATACCCGGCGGGAAGCGTGCGCTTCATCATGCTTGACAGCACGCCGCCCGGTTTGCCGCAATACGAATTTTTGCAGCGCATTCTTCGGTCCGTTCCGCATGAAGTAACGCAGGTCAACAACAGCAGTCTCGACGAGACCATGCATGGTCTGGCGGAGGCATTAAAACGGCGCGCCGATGAGGAAAAGACAAAATCACCGGAAACCTTTATTTTGATCCAGGGATTGCAGAATTTCAAAAAACTGCGGCAGGAGGATGAATTCAATTTTTCCTCCAGCGATGCCGGGGCCGCCGCCCATCCGGCGGCGGTGCTGCTCAATCTGATCAGCGAAGGGCCGGGACATGGCATGCATGTGATCGCCGCCTGTGACACTTACAACAACGTCACCCGTTTTCTGGGGCGAAAGGCCGTGAGCGAATTCGAAATGCGTGTGCTTTTCCAGATGAGCGCCAGCGATTCCGCCAGCCTGATTGACAATCCCGACGCGGCCACCCTCGGGTTGCATCGTGCGCTTTTTTACAACGACCGGGAAGGTTATCTCGAAACCTTTCGTCCCTATGCGCAGCCCGGCAACGAATGGATTGAAGAAGTCGCGCGGAATCTGGCGTCTCTTCGCCCCACGGCCGGTCAGAAAAAAAATTGACAGCACTTTTCCCGGAGGCAAGTCGTGAATCTTAAATGAAAGCTGGCGCGCCCGCCGCGATTCGAACGCGGGACCACCTGCTTAGAAGGCAGATGCTCTATCCAACTGAGCTACGGGCGCAGCCGAAGGACATTAGTAGCTGACACAGGCCGGCGCAAGTGCCGGCTGCGGTTTGTGTTTAACGGATATTTAAACAGAAGCGGTTCCGCCTTTCAGCAAGTCAGACTAATCTGGCATTTCAGAAAATCTGCAAGCGCGGCTCCGGTCTTAAAAACAGCCACGGGCCGTTTTCAAAACTTTCTACGCCAATGAATGCTTCCAGGTCGCCATTGGTTAACCTGGTCCAGGCAAATTGCTTGTAGATTTTCGGCTAAATTTCTGTTTAAATACTATTTGACTTTGAAGTTATTTTATTGTACATGTATTGTCACAAAACTGGGCAGATAACGTTGTTAATGTCGATGTCGTGTTTGTTGTTTATTATTAGCCATAAGGGAATATGTACACCTCCTTAAAAACCCCATTTTATAGCACATTTTTCAAATTCGCAGGCGTTTTTTGGTTGTTGCCAGTTTTTATCGTTTTTTTAACTCAGTCCAGCAATGCTGACCAGTCTTCACTTTTGTCCCTGACATCTCCTGATCAGGTGCAGGTCAACTGGACCTCGGGTCCTGCCGATGCGAGCCTGGGCACGCTGGCTGACATAAAAATTCCCAAAGGGTATCGCTTCACCGACTCGACCGGAGCCGGTGCTCTGCTGGGGAGAATGAACAATCCAATTCCTCAAGGTTTGGTGGGTATCATCGCTCCCGAATCGGGACAATGGTGGGTGGTTTTGACTTACAAGGAAATTGGTTATGTGAAGAACGTGGATAAAGGCGGCATCGATGCGGCAGCGGTTTTGAAGACAATTTCTGATCGTGCTAACCGTCAAAATGAAGACCGGACGATCCACGGTTTGCCGCTGATTACGTCGGTGGACTGGGCGCTCGCGCCGGTGTTTGATGCCAAAACGCATGCGGTGGAATGGGCGGTTCGAGCCAAGACCCAATCCGCCGAAGTGATCAACCACACCGTGCGTTTGTTGGGCCGGCAAGGGATGCTGGATGCCACGGCGGTAGCGCCTTACCAAACTAAGGCTGCCGCCAATCTGGTTCCCTTGAAGGAATTGGTAAAAAATATCTCATTTAAACAGGGACAGCGTTACACGGACTATCAGGACGGGGACAAAGTTTCTGATATTGCACTGGCCGGGCTTATCACCGGGGATGATGATTCCCTGGCTTCACAAAAGAGTGACGTTGCTGCCCCCAACAAAAGTGCAGGCGCGTGGGGTTGGTATGTTTTAGCCGGCGTCATCGCAGGCGGAGGCGTCATGCTGGTTCGCGGAGTTGTTCAACGACATCACAAGGCTCGTCGCGTACCTTCAGCCGGTCCTTTCATCGTGGGCAACGGAATTGGTAATGGCAATGGACATGTCCACACATCCGCGGTCGCGACTCCGCCCATACCCGCCACGACCGGTAACGATTTGCAATCGAGCAAGGTAAAAACCGATGAAGTCAAGCCGGGTGGCGTAAAGCCGCAAGTTGCTGTGACTCAAAATGGATCGAATGGGTCAGCTCATCGCCCCGGCGCACGTCGCAAAAAGGTCTTTGATTATCACCGGTTCTATACCGACACGGTCATGAAACTTTCCTCGAGCGGATACACCGCAGAAGTCACCCCCCGCAATGGTCACACCAATGGACACTCAGATGGTCATTCATCGGCCCCCGCTATGGAGGCTCAACCCGCCTCGTATGGGGCCATGAATCAGGCCATGGTTCAGTCTCATTTGGATTTGATCGCCAATCAGAAGGCACTCATTGAGGAACAGAAACGCCTGGTTCAGCAACAAACCAGGCTCATTGAAGAGAAGAGCAAGCTCATTGAGGAACAAAATGAGATTCTTGTGCGGCAATCGGCAATGATCGAGAGCCAGTATTCCCTGAAACTTGAGTCCTGAGGCCGATCCAGCCTCACCTGTTTTCGGAGTCTTGTCCCGGCGGATTCGCCGGGACGGGAGCACTTGGTTTGTCAGTGGGCGCGTTGGATATGAATTCAAAAGCCGGAACAAGGTGGTTTAAACTTGTATGCGCGGGATTGACCTGGGGCGCGTTGGTTTTGGTTTCCCGAAGTGCAACTTTCACGTTTTCGAATACGAACTTTGTCGCGGTTAATACCGATACGAGTCCGCCGACGGAGGCGATACCTTACCCTTCCAGTATCGGGGTTGCCGGGCTGAACGGCCAGGTTGTGACCAAAGTCACGGTGACACTTCGGAACTTCAGCCACACCTTTCCAAGCGATGTGGACATTCTTCTGGTCGGCCCGCAAGGACAGAAGGCGATCCTGATGGCAAATGCCGGCGGACAGGACAGATATAGCGTAACCAATCTCACGCTTGTGTTTGACGACGACGCCACAAATTCTTTGCCCTTGTTCACCAACCTGGTGTCCGGCACTTTCAAGCCAACCAACGGCTATTTAGATCCTTATTTTGGTTACTCGAGTCTTCCTTTTAATTTTCCTTTGCCTGCTCCGCCGGGCAATTCAAATTCGCTGTCATCTTTGTCGCTATTTAAGAACACCGATCCGAGTGGAACCTGGAATTTGTTCGTCGTGTCTGATGTTTCTGGAGATTCGGGCATGATTTCCAACGGTTGGAGTTTGAATCTCTCGGTGGCGGTTCCCCTTCAGATAATTAAATCCCAGACGAATGTTGTTATTTCCTGGCCGGCGTCAGCGACGAACGGACATCTCCAACTGTCGCCGACCCTCTTTGGCCCAAACACCTGGACCAATGTAGCCACCCCGCCGGCTGCTTATTCCGGTCGCCTTAACGTAACCAATCCCCTTCTGGGAGGGAACGCCTTTTACCGCCTGGTAACCAATTGAAATCACGAAGGATCATCAAGGTGATCAAAGCCAACATTCAAACTCAATAACGAGCCAATGATTAATAATGAAAACTAATATGTCAATTTTCTTATTTAATTTCATTTGACTTTCAGGGCGATGTGTCCTATTTTACAACATAGCTGGCGTATAATCAGACACTGGATTAAAGTAGTAAAGCTGTGAAAAATATTCTTCCATGGAACCCGGGCGTTGTAATCGGAGTTGGCGTTGTCCTGGCTGCGATGACGTTTTTCTCGACGAAGCTGAATGCTGCGGGAATTATCTACCAGTTTGACACGCCTTTTCCTACGGACCCCAGCCCCGCGGCGCCTGCTCCATGGATTACCGCTGATTTTGAAAATGTCAGTGGTGGCGTTAATTTGACTATGTCCGCTGTCGGGTTGACCGGCAGCGAATTTTCCAGCGAGATATACTTTAATTTGGATCCGGGTCTGGCCCTGGATCAATCCAGTTTGGTCTTTAACGAAACGGCTTCCAGCGGCAGTTTTTCCACCCCGACAATTTCTCAAGCGGCGGGAGACAATAATTACAAAGCTGATGGCGACGGCAAATACGATTTCCGTTTCAACTTTGGAACGGCCAGTGGAACGACTTTTGGATCGGGAGATTCCATAACCTATTTTATCAGCGGCATTCCGGGTTTAATGGCCAGCAGCTTTTCCTTCAAAAGTGAGCCAGCCGGTGGCAGTGGTCCCTTTTATGCGGCGGCGCACATTCAGTCGCTGGCCGGTGGTTTAAGCACGTGGATTGAACCGGGTGGCGGCCCAACTATCACGCCGATTCCAGAACCTGCGCCAATGGCGCTCCTGGGTGTTTCCGCAATGCTTTTGGCCGCCTTTCGCCTTCGAATACTGTTTCTTCGGAAAAGAGTTTATGCGGTTGCGCAAATAAACCGTTGCGCCAAAAGCATTAACTTTCGATCACGTTGATTTCGACCGGCTCGACGTTCACGCCGTTTTTCTCCAACCACTTGATGGCGGCGCCGACTTCGCTGCGGGCGCCGTCCAATTCCAGACAGACGATGCCGATTTCGTCGGTCACGCTCGCCTGACGGATGTTGGTGACGACCTTGAATTTGTGGCCGACCTCCCAAATGAACGGCTTCTTGATCAGTCTGGGGGGATACATCAACCACAGGCGTTGCTGAGTGGGGGTGGTAGACTTCGTGGCCAGCAACGATTTTTTAGTAGCTTTGGGCATGGCGATAAGATTTACGATTGATGATTTACGATTTACGATTGCTTCGCTTCAACAATTTAACGCTTCAACTCCTCAACCTCCGGCAATCGCGGGAATAATGCTGATTTCGTCGCCGTCTTTGAGTGGAGTCTGCTTGTTTTTCAGGAAGCGGATGTCTTCCTCGTTCACATACACGTTGACGAAGCGGCGCACCTCGCCTTTTTCATCCACCAACCGTTCCTGGATGCCGGGGTAGCGCGACTGCAATTCGGCAATGACCTCGCCGACGGTGGCGGCGTTGACTTCGACCAGCTCCTCGTTGTTGGTCAACTTGCGGAGCGGCGTGGGGATTCGGACTTTTTTTGGCATAAAATTACACGTTTACTTTTTCTTCCTGCGCCAGCAGGGCTTCGAACTCGCGCAAACTCGGTTTGATTTCGCGTGGTTTGCCCACATAGCCGTCCACGGCGTCAAGCGTCTTCAAGCCGTTGCCGGTTACGCAGAGGACCGCGGAATCATCCCGCGGAATTTTGCCCGAGGCAATCAGTTTCTTGGCCACGCCCACCGTCACGCCGCCGGCGGTCTCGGCAAAGATGCCTTCCGTTTCCGCGAGCAGTTTGATGGCGTCGCGAATTTCGTCGTCGGTCACGTCCTCCGCTGCCGCACCCGTGTCCCGCATCACGCGCAGCGCGTAGAAGCCATCTGCCGGGGTGCCGATGGCCAACGACTTTGCAATCGTGTTCGGCTTGACCGGCTTGAAGAAATCCAGTCCGGCCTTTTGTGCCACGGAAATCGGCGAACATCCCGTCGCCTGCGCGCCGTGAACGGCGTATTTCGTCTCCGGTACCAGGCCGAGCTTGATGAATTCCTGATAGCCTTTCTGGATCTTGGTCAGCAACGAGCCCGACGCCATCGGCACCACGGTGTGCCGCGGGATGCGCCAGCCATATTGCTCGGCGATTTCATATGCCATGCTCTTGGAGCCTTCGGCGTAATACGGCCGCATATTCACATTTACAAACGCCCAGCCGAACTTGCCGGCGATTTCGGCGCATAGCCGGTTCACTTCGTCGTAATGGCCTTTGATGCCGATGACTTTCGCACCGTAAATCAGCGAGTTCAGGATTTTGCCCTGTTCCAAATCGTGCGGGATGAACACGTAGGATTTCAATCCGACGCTGGCGGCATTGGCCGCGACCGAGTTCGCGAGGTTGCCGGTTGAGGCGCACGCCACGGTGTCAAAACCGAGTTCCTTCGAGCGGCTCAAGGCGACACTCACGACGCGGTCCTTGAACGACAGGGTGGGGTCGTTCACCGTGTCATTTTTGATCCACAATTCGCGGACACCGAGCTTCTTCGCGAGCCGGTCGGCTTTTACGAGCGGTGTGAAACCCACTTGCAGTCCAACGGTCGGGTCGTTCGCCACCGGCAGCAATTCGCGGTAACGCCACATCGTTTGCGGACGCGTTTGCACCGCCCCTTTGGTGAGCGACTTCTTGATGCGCTCGTAATCGTAGACCACTTCCAGCGGACCAAAGTCGAATTCGCAGACGTGATTGGCCGTGAGGGGATACTCGCGACCGCACTCGCGGCACTTCAGTGCTTTCATGTAACCGTGTTGTTCACTCATAAAGTTTCAATTCATCGGTAGGGTCGGCGCGCTGTGCCGACCGAACGCCGCAGCGCGGCGTCCCTACCTTGTTTCGGGACAACAAAAAAGCCCCGACTCATGTGAGAAGGGGCTGACAAAATATGCGCACGCTTCTCATTTTTCCCCGACACCCGCCGGGGCTGGAATTGGCACCTGGTCGCCCCGAACGAATTCGGAGCCGGTTGCCGTGGCTTCATCGGGCCAGTCCCTCAGCCACTCTGCATGAGACCGTT
>JANWKE010000150.1 GCA_025451535.1 Verrucomicrobiia bacterium | reverse complement strand
GGGGGAAGTCTGAATTCTTCGCCATAGATTATTCCTGTGCTTGCTGTCGCTCCAGAATTTCTGTGAGCGCGCGGCGGATGTCTGCCTCACCGACACTGCGCCGGCCTTCCAGCACGGAATGCTTCGCGGCGTTCTGTGCGATATGAACCACCTCCGAACCGGACATGCCGTCCATTGCCCGCGCAATTTCCCGCCAGACGATGCCTGCATCTGTTTCCATCGGAGAAAGTGTGGTTTTTAACAACCGGCAGATTTCCTCTGTGCCTGGCAGTGGAACTTTCAGCACTTCATCGAAACGCCGGAACAAGGCGCTGTCCAAAGCCGAATCCAAATTTGTAGCGGCAATCACCAGACCATCGCCTTTGTAATCCTCCAGCATTTCCAGCAAGGCGTTGGTGATGCGCGTGATTTCCCCCACGTCGTTGCGCTCGGTGCGCGAACGCGCCAGCGAATCGCATTCATCCAGAAATAACGCGCATGGGGAATTTTGGGCGGCGTCAAAAACTCTCCGCAAATTGGTCATTGTCTCGCCGAAATAGGATGACATCAGCGTGTCGAATCGCACTTTGCGGAGCGGCAGGCCGGTATTCCACGCGAGGCGCTCCGCGCCGAGACTTTTGCCGCAACCGGGCGGGCCGTAGAGCAAGATGCGATGCCGGGGCTTTAAGCCGTGCTTGGCCAGCCGCGTGCGCGCTGCAAATTCTTTTTCAATCCGGTGAAAGCGCCGCTCCACGGAGTCGGGCAGAACCATGTGATGCCGAAGTTTATCAACCGGGATTTCCTGCATCAGCGGCGCGGACTCCCGGCGGCTGGTGGGCAGGCGTTGAAGCGTGCCCGTGTGCGGCCCGGACTTGGGCGGTTGTTTTGCCGTTAAAATCTGCTCCAACTCCTTGGCTACGCGGCCATGCCCCTGCTTCTTTTCCTCGTCCACGATGCGACGGCACAGCACGTCCACGTCGGCGCTAGTGCCCGACTGGATGACCCGAAACAGGCGTTTTATCAATGTCGCATTCATGGTGGGAAGAGTTTTAACAATTTACGGTCAAATTGGAATCTTTGTATTTAGCATGGCACCCGGCACACGCAACCTGCCGGACGGCGGCTTGACCAGCGTCGCATTGGGCGGTTTTTTTGACGTTGGATTCGGTAAAGGGCATTATTCGATTCCAAGCCGGGGTTTGAACACCGCGACAAACTTCTCGGCGGTTTCGCGGATCCATTGATTTTGGCGTGGCCAATCATCAATAGTCTTTATGTCCGCCGAAAGGACAGCCGATAAATAGGGGTCATCAAGGTGTAATTTTTCACCGGTCAAAGTTTCCAGTTCCGGAATATGAGTTTCAATAAGTTCTTTGAAAAGGCGGCGCTGGTTTCTTCCTGCGGCACCCGGAACCCCAATATAAAGATAGAAAGACTTGATTGACGGATAATATTGGACACCGAATTTGATGTCATCATCTAGTGGGTTGAACCGGCAGTAGGTCTGGCCCTTGGCTGGATCATTCTCCCGCATGGCAACTTGAGAACCAGCCAAAGCCGCCGAACAAGCCCGCCAGTATTTGGCCTGCAAGCCGCGCTGTTCATGAGCCTCGCGGAGTTCCGGGACATTCATGGCCTCCTGTTCCAATGTCACGACGCGAGGCTGGAGCACGCGCTGGAAATCCTCCAAGCGGTCGCCGAACCAATCGTGCTGGACCGGCCAATCATTTTCATCCCGAATTTGAATACCTTCGTCGGAAATGGAAATTTCACCGCCACTGTTGCGGATTTCCCAATCGAGCGCGTGGCCCAATTCCTGTTCAATGGCGGTTTTAGCCTCGGCGAGGCGACCGGCAATGTAAGCACCGATTTCGTCGGAGAGATTCAGGGAAAGGAAGATGCGACCGCGTTGCTGATTGAAGCCAAATTCAAATTCAGCCGCCCTGGAATTGCCGATGCTGGCGGTGATGGAGGAATCCGGCGCGGCGACGATGAGGCCGCGGGGCACGCCACGTTCTTCAAGCCGGACATCCATTTGCCGCCAATACTCCAGTCGTGCTTTGGCGGCGTTAGATAAACCCTCCGGCTGTGGCATGGCTTCGGCGGACGCGGCGTAAACGACATCGCTGGGCGGGCGCGGCCAGAGCGTGACCAGGCGTTCCGCCAGAATTGCCGACCGCGTGCGGATTGCCTCGGCATCCCATTTCGGGAGCGCGGGGAAATAGGTGTTGAGGTCGAGATGACTTCTGCCGAGCTCAACCTGCTTGATATCGAATGCAGAATTGCTCAACTCGGTGTTGTAACCAGTGAGCGTGAGATTACCGAGTGTGTGGAGTAGCGTGTCATGGATTCTTTCCCACTCATCGCCGAGCATCCCCTTCCAGGCCTTCCCGTGCCGATTGTTGGAAATGGTCTGCGGCATGACATGCTCGATGGTGAGCGTGGACAGGTCTACGCGCTCGCGGTGGCCGAAACTTTCTTCCAGCGCTTCGAGAATCACGCGGGTTTTTGTGCTCTCCCGGCGGTAGAGTTCAAAGGTAGGCAGGCGGTCACGGACGGCGGCATCATCGGGCCAGCGACGACTCAACCAGTAGGCTTGGAGGTCGGCGCGCGGGTGGTTGCGGATCATGGTGATGGCCTCGACGAACCATTTACCATAGGTGCGCGTGGTTTCGCCGCAGATGGAGCGGCGAAGCACAAAACTAACGAGGTCTGCGAGACAGCCGCACAAATCCTCTTTGCTCAACTGGCCTTGATCGTTGCGATCCAGTAAATTCAGCAGCAGCGGATAGGCTGTGGTGATTTCCATGCCGGCCACTTGACGCAAAACGCCACGCAACGGCGCATCCTTGACTGACGCCGGACGGCGCAACATGAGGTCAAGGCGGGCAAAGCGTTTAAGTTCTTCAATCAACTCCTCCGGATGCTCGATTGCCTGGTCGTGGGTGTTTTTGAAATCCACGAAGGTGGCATCCTCCTTGGAATACCGTCCGTTCCGCATGAGATAATCGCGATAAAACGGGGTCATCCCGACGGCGTCTTCTGTCTCCGTGGCGTCAAACATTTCCTCAAACGACTTCCAGTGCTGGTCATTGAACTCCTGCTGCCGGGCCAGCGGAATTTCCATGAAAATAAAGTTGCGAATCAGGTCGGATTCCCTGAGCGGCAGGCCGGTGGAATTGAGACTCTCAAATATCTCATAGGGATTCTCGCCATCAATCAGGACGGCCACCAGATTGAGTCGTGTGGTGATGACATCCAGCAATTTGGCGAGTTGGTTTTTGGTATCCTTGCGCGACCAATGCTGGACGTGGCGATGAAAATATTTCCATGCCTCAAAAACACCACTGTTGGAAAAACCCGACATATCGTGCCCCTCAATCATGGCCGTGAGAACTTCACGGTCGCCGAGTCGTGGCAGCACTTTATATCGGTCGCTGCCCTGCTTTCGTTTGAACAGTAGATAGTCTTCGGTCACTTCCTCGGCAAAATCGTCAAGATTGCGCGACCGGGCGACATCACGAATGGCAGCCAAAAGGATGGTCAGCGTGGTGATGCGTTGCTGGCCGTCAATCAGTTGGAAGGCGGAAACGTTGCCGGGCAGGCGTTGCAGTTGCGTGCAGACCAGCGGGCCGAGGAAATGGACCGGCTTCGCGCCGTTCTCCATCAGTGCCCAGATGTCCATGCGCAGGCGTTCCCAGTGCGACTTTTCCCAAGAGTAGAAACGCTGGAACAGCGGGATGATGTATTGATCCCCGGTGTGGAGGATGTCACGAATGGTTTTTGGTTGGGCTTGCATAATGTCTATCCGTCAGCTCATGAACTGTGTCAGGCGCCTTGCGATCCATTTTTTCACGGCGCGTTCTACCGTGTTGCCGGAAACGCCGGCCCACAAATTAAAAAATCCGGCTATCGCCGCTGGGATCGCGAGCCAAATGCTTATTTCGCCGAAGAGCGCCGATACTGTGATCACAGCAAATATGAAACCGACAACGTAGAATGCAGTTTTTGCGATACGGTTGGCGAGCAGGTCTATCCGGGAGCGAGTCCGTTCTTCTTTGGCTTTGGCGTCGGACTCGGCTTTTTTGAGTTTTTCAATTTCAGCGGCACGATCCGCATTTGCTTTTTCCAACTCTGCCTGTCGAAGCCTCGCCGCCTCCTTTTCCTGAACGCCTTTTTGCCTGGTAAGCTCTGAACTTGCCAGCGCGGCTTTGGTTTTTTCGTGTGCGCTGCGCTCGCTTTCAAGAGCCTGTTCCTTCTCTGCTGCAAAGGTCTTTTCAAGTTTTTTGAGAACGACGTGAAGATTCTTGTCCGTGATCCCTTCGACATCCCCGCGCGTAACATCCATCAATTCATCGGCAGCATGAATCGAGAACCGCAAAACCTCGTGGTCGCGTTCGGACATTTTATTCTCGTTCTTGAGGCGATCCAACTCGACAAGGTAGCGATTCCAGAAGGATTCGTGCGGCCTCATGGTGGCATAGCAATTGGCCAATATCTCCGCCCTGGGAAGATCGGGCACTTCCATTGGAGATTTAAGCCAGGCGAGATGAGACAGGTGATAATCTGTCACCACGGCGGAGAAAAACCATCCCGCGCTGTTGTGTTTCTCATAAAAAAATGCGGCGCGAGAGAGTGCTGCGTTCGTTGTCAATAGAACGTAACCCGAATCTTCGATGTTGGATGCTTTCCGCCCCTTACGCAGCGCGAAAATATGCCGCACCACACGTATGTCATGATCAGCGGCCCGGTCGGTAATATAATCAACCTCGCTTTCGATTTCCTCCCGGAGCGCCGCTTCGTCAATCTGGAACAGGTAATTGCTTTCGTCGTAGCGAGGACTGGGCAGGATGGAAACGAAGAGCGCCGCAAGGTCTCGGTCGAGATTGCTCTCTGCGAGGATCACGTCCGCCACTCCTCGGCCACGTTTCAAAAGCTCGCGGCACACCGGCCCGCGACCGGCACCTTGCTGCATTCGCTTGATGATGGATTTCAAAACAATTCGCAATTCGTCTTTGGTTTCTGAGAATATGCAGACCACGCCCTTCAACGTGCGGATGGCAGCAAGAAGTTGCCGGGCATTGTCGGTGTCATATCGTGATTCGAGATCGAGAGCCTTCAGCAAGAATCTGGTGTCTGCCAAGAAATGCACGCCTTTGAATCCCTTGGGCGTTTTCTCCAGATCGGGACACATCAAGGCGTTGGCAAGGATGTGGCTTTGCACCAGAACCTTGATACTTTCAAACAGGCCGGGATGATCCTTGGAGCAATTTGTGATAAACGACGCCACTACATAATCCGTGGTCTTGGTATTGGTGGTTTCCTCGGGCAACGGGCTTTTCGCCTCCGCGAACCGAAGAAAATCAATCGAATACTGTCTCAAAAATTCTGCGAGCGCCTGGGCGCTGATGCGGTCATCCCAGACCAACGAATATTTCGAGTGCGCAAAGCCGGCAAGTTCGTCGGTTACCTCTTTGATTCGTTCCCGAGCGGCTTGCCTATCCCTGCTCACGGTTGTGGTCGGTAGCTTGGCCACGCGATACTGCAAACCAGTCGCGGTGGGTAAAATGACTCCGGTCTTTACCAGCCGTTTCAGAAAAATGGCATACGTTGCTGCCGGAATTTTCAGCCCGAATTGCAGTTCAACCGCTTTCTGCACGGTGCTGGCATCGAATCCGTCACCTTCGACACTTCGCAGGGCTTCAATCACAAATCCGTGGAGATAATCCAGGTAATCTTTGCCGGTGCTCAACTGGACGGACAGCATCGCGAGACTGGAAAGCGACGCATTCAGGTCTTTTGGTATTGGTTCGCTCATGGCATTTTTTTATTTATTTGGCACGCGCAACTAGCCGGACAGCAGTTTGTGGGCAGCAGCGCATCGCCGAGCGCGGCGAGCGTGTGGGATTCAAGGTTACTAAATTGATCAAAACGGCACATCATCTGATTGCGGTGGTGCTTTTGCGGGCTTCTTTGGCTTACCAAATGCCTTGTAAATAGTTTCTGGAACTTTATACGCGTTCGACACTTGGTCATTCTTTTCACAGGCTTCCCGCATGGCGGTCTTTTCTTCATCGGTAAAATCAGCGATTTCTGGGATGTAATCGCGCAACATGATGGACTGCGGGTATGAACTTGAGCCACACAATGCCGTTACAAATGCACGACGCACTTCGCCATGCGTTTGCGGGTTGGAAAGCAACGTCTCGAACACGGATTCTGCCAGCGTCTTGGGTTTTTCGAGGTCGCCGCTGATGCCTTGAACTTTTCCGGCAAATCCATACGGATCAACCCCCAACCGCACCGGCACAACCAGCACGCCACGCCCGAATGCCCAGCCAATTTCTTGATCAGTCCAAACGCTTGCATGGAAGTCAGGCGTGATCAAAGCAACCAGCGCGTGCATGGAACGCAGTGCCAATTCTATTTCTTTCAGCCATTCCAGGCTCGGTTTGATTGCCTCATGCGCGACAAAAGCCGAGATGCCAAATAATTCAAGTTCGTCCTTCAACTTGGACACCGCGACTTTATGTTTCGAGACATGGCTTAAAAAAAGCCGAAAGCGTTTGTCCGGCCAGAGGCGGCGAACTTCACTGTCAGCAGGGGCAATGCGCTGGCCGACCACTGCTGCACCTGTAGTAATTGGCGAAATCGTCGCTTCTTTAAGAAAATGGCTTGAATCCAATTGGCTGAAATACTTGAGTCTATCAGTGATCTCTTTCTCGATTTTTGGAAGACGCATTTCAACCGGGGCAAAAAGCGGAACTGGCACTTCCAGACGCAATGCCCAAATATATGTGCCGCCGTTCCAATTGTCATAATCGGTATTGTCGAACCAAGCATGAGCATTTTCGAGAATTTCAACCACCTCCGTTTGGCCCTGATGCCGAAAAATATCAGCAAGCGTCGTCACAACCTCGGCTGCTGGCTTTGGAAATATGGGATCGCTCATGCGTTTACCTCCACCAGCTCCTCGGCAACGGGCACGCGCAACTCGCCGAACAGCAGCTTGGATAGCAGCGCGTCGCGCCGGATGGCAAGTTTGCTTGGTATTCTGCTGTTCATGCTTTGTTCTTCAGAGCTTCAAACAACTTTTCGCCGAGAATCCGCAGCGATGTAACAAGCGCACGCACCTCGTTGGCATCAACCTGACACTTGCGGCCAATGATGGCGGTTCGGTCGCCGGTCGCATGGATATATTCCTCGTCCACCACGCCCATTTTGTGCGCGAGCAGGTGACGCTTCTGGAAACAGCGGCACACCCGTGTCCATTCGGATTCGTTCAAGCTGGCCGCAAAATCAACCCCGAACTCCGCTCGCACTCGGTCGCGCGAGCGGGCGATGTTTTGAAAAGAGATCGAACCCGCCTTGGCGGAATCCGCAGCCTTCGACGAAAATACACGGCAGGTTTCCCGCCCGAACCCATCGAACGCGGAGGCACAATCCTCCAATCCGTTGTAAATCCAGTGCTGCGCCATAATTAGCTCCAAAGTCTCGGCGACGGCCAGGGTTTTTTCCACCAAATCGAAATTCGTCTTCAATATCTGGAGCGAGTTGTGCGCCCCGCAGTCCGGGCAGAAACCAAAGACGCCATATATCATGTAGCGGAGTGTGCATCCATCGCAGACAACCTCGGTTTCCAAACTCTTTTCCCGGTAATAGCGAATGGGATGTGGGCGACCTTCCACCTTCATGCTGATTCCGATCCCGAATCCGCCGCTGGGACGATGGTTGAATTCCAGCGCCTTCATATCCTCCAGCAATGCACCGGTAACCCGATTTACCACGATAGATTTTGCATATTCAATCTGTGCTTTAGTGAAAAATTCTTGCTGTCCGGCAGCGTGCCCACAATACGGGCAATGGCAGGGTAGTTTCTCCCCTTTGAGACCCGTGCCGGGCTGAATTTTGAAATATCCCTCACACTCTTTCACCGGACACTCACGACCAATGAGACCATCTTTGTCAGGCGGAATCGAAATACTGAACTGTGAAGGAAGCCGTCCAAGGTGACTCATATCGCAGCCTCCTTCGTGTGAGCGGCGGGCACGCGCAACTCGCCGGAGAGCAGCTTGGGCAGCAGCGCGTCGCGCAACTCGGCCAGCGTGCGGGATTCGTGGATGTTGGCGATGATCCGGTCAATCATCGGGCGGATTGTGGCGGTAAATTCTGCGGCGAGCGATTCCGGCGGCAACGCCACTTCAAATCGGGCGAGGTCATTCCAATTGGTGCGCGGCATTTTTGTGCCGGTCGAGGCGGCGTTGGTGTGGTTCACCAGCTCGACGCTGGAAACGTGGCCGAGGACAAAACCGAACCACTCCGGCGCTTTGGGTCGCACGACGAGAATGTCCGTGGAGCAAACGCCGTCCAGCGGCGCGACGCCGACTTTGTGAAAATATGGCCGCAGCTTGCCGAACAAAATTTCGCCGCGCTTGAATTCCAGCTTGTTGCTTCCGAGCTTGGTGTCGGATTCCCATTCGGACAATGCGATGCTCCGGCGCGGCATGTGTTCAAGGCCGATATAGGACATGGACGATTTGATTTCGTCCGGCTGAATGCTCCGGCGCGGATTCTCGGCAACTTCGCCAAGCGTTCCCGCGCGCCAGCCTTTGGGCAGCTTGGTGGCGGCGGCATCCACGAACCAATTTTTGAAAATGGTTTGCGCCAGTGCCTCCAGCGTCTCATTCATCCGCCGGTTCAACTCAATCTTGTCGTCCAGTGTCCCCAACACTGATACGATAGCCTGTTGCTCGATGATGTCCGGCTTTGGCACGACAAAGTCTTCAATCATGACTTTCGTGAGCGCGTTTCGCGTCGCGCCTGCGGCGGCAAACATCAACATTCGAGCCTGCATTCTGGGTGAAACCAAAAAATAACGGAGAAACGTCGCGTCAAGCTCGGCACTATTGGGACGAATTATTGCGACGTGCTGATTCACGCGCGCCGGCAAAACATGGTCGGGGGCTTGGCAGCAGCGCGCCACAGAATCACCAGTGATGTTCAAGAGCACGTCACCGGCCTCGACTTCCACATTGCTTAAATCATCTGCTTGCTCTGTGCTGATGAAGGCTAACCCTTCATTCGTGAATCGGTTGTTGTGAACATTTTGACTGCGAATCAACGAGAACGGGCCGGACTCCAAATATGCTTCTTTGCCACCACGCGGTGTTGCTCCACTGCCAACTTTCTGGCAGAGCGGACCGAGTTTACTCGTCTGGAATTTGCCGTTATAGCCCATGACCAAGATTCGCGAGGTTTTTCCGAATCGCTTTTTCCAATTTTGCGGCTTCGTCAAATTGCTCGGCAAGTTTCCCGGTGAGCCGATTCATTTTTTTGGGGAATGGCTCACCGTCGTCCAAGACTTCTTCCGTGCCGACGTGACGGCCAGGCGTCAGCAAATGGCCGTGGCTGCGAATTTCGTCGAGCGTGACGCTTTTGCAAAATCCTGCCGTGTCTTCATATTTGCCCGCGCCTTTGTCACCGCGCCATGCGTGATACGTTCCCGCAATTTTTGCGATGTCGTCGTCGGATAGTTCGCGATGCACACGGTCAAGCATCGTGCCGAATTTGCTCGCATCAATGAAAAGAACTTTGCCGCGCCGGTCTTTGAAACGGTTGTTCTGCTTGTCGCGGGAAATGAACCAAAGGCAAACCGGAATTGGCGTGGAATAAAAAAGTTGCCCCGGCAACGATACCATGCAATCCACTAAATCGGCGTCAATGATGGCCTTGCGAATTTCACCTTCGCCGGATTGATTCGAGGACATCGAGCCGTTAGCGAGAACGAAACCAGCCATGCCGGTGGGCGCAAGATGGTGGATGAAATGTTGCACCCAGGCGAAGTTGGCGTTGCCCGTCGGCGGCACGCCGAATTTCCAGCGCACGTCCTCGCGCAGCCGGTCGCCGCCCCAATCGTCATCGTTGAACGGCGGATTCGCCAGAATGTAGTCGGCTTTCAAATCCTTGAAGGCGTCGTTTTGGAACGAGCCTTGTTCGTTCCACGCGATGTGCGCCTCGATGCCGCGAATGGCCATGTTCATCATGGCCAGCCGCCAGGTGGTGTAATTGGATTCCTGCCCGTAAATGGAAATGTCGCCGATGCGTCCGCCGTGGGATTCCACGAATTTTTCGCTCTGCACGAACATCCCGCCCGAACCGCAGCACGGATCAAACACGCGGCCTTTGTAGGGCGCGAGAATTTCAATCAGCAGCCGGACGACATGACGCGGCGTGTAAAACTGGCCGCTCTGCTTGCCCTCGGCGCTGGCGAACTGGCTCAAAAAATATTCATAAACGCGACCGAGAATATCCTTGGAACGGCTTTCGCGGTCGCCGAGTCCAATCGTGCCGATGAGGTCAATGAGTTCGCCGAGCCGGTGCTTGTCGAGCGCGGGGCGGGCGTATTCCTTGGGCAGCACGCCTTTGAGCGTGGGATTGTCTTTTTCCACGGCGACCATCGCGTCGTCGAGGTCTTTGCCGATGGTGGGCTGTTTGGCGCGTCCCTGCAAATACGACCAGCGGGCAATTTTGTTGACCCAAAAAATGTTGTCGGCGGTGTATTCGTCCCGATCTTCGGCGTCGGCGGATTTATCTTTTTCCAGCGCGGCGTGCCGTTCCTCGAAGGCGTCGGAAATGTATTTCAGAAAAATCAGGCCGAGGACGACGTGCTTATATTCGCCCGCGTCCATGTTGCCCTTGAGCTTTTCAGCGGCGGACCAAAGGGTCGCCTCGAAGCCCAAGGCCGAGCCGTTTGGCGGAGATTTTTTGCTGGCAGGTCGCGGCATAGCGCGAGTCTGCCAAAAGGCGACGCAAGTGACAAGCGAGCGTGTCGCCGTTTGATCTGAATTTTATTTTTTAGCACGACACCGGCACGACTGCGCCAAGAAAATATGAAAGGCGTTCGGTGCGGCTGGATGGGGCGACGGTCGGGACGAACGCATAGTCGTCGCCGCCGGGCGCAACGGCCAGCCGCACGGAACGCCAGATGAACCGAATCCGTCGCGGCGCGTGCGGTGGGTTGGCGCAGCGGATTGAGCGGAGACAACCGCCCGCACGGGACAGCGCGGACAGACAGCGGAAATCGCAGTGGACATATTTGGATTTTCCAAAGAATGAAGCACGAACGCAGACTGTGCGCGGTTGTGGACTGGACACGGACTGACCAAGGATACGGAATGTGCGCGGTCATGGACTGGACGCGGCCATATTTGCGGACACGTCGCGGAAGTGGACTGTGCGCGGCCACGGACAAACTACGTGCACGGTCGCGGACTGGATGCGGGCACGGACTGGACGCGGACACAAGCGTGGCTATCCTGTGGAATTTCCCGGACGCTGCCGGGAAATTGCCCGGCTGTTGCGCGGACGTGGCGCGGAGACTGTTCGGAAATAAACCGGACGCGTCCCGGCAGTTGCACGGAGACTGCGCGGACATTGACCGGAAGTTGCCCGGCTATTGCCCGGAGATTTAACCGGACACTTCGCCGGCCATCGCGCGGACGCTGCGTTGGAAACCACGCCGGATGGTGCGCGGGCGTTGCGCGGCAATTCGCCGGATATTCTGCGAACACCGACGCCTTAAAAATTTAAGGGGTGAGGCGTCCACTCTCAAACCCGCACAAAATTGTGTGGGCACTTCAGTTGGCATCTACCTGCGCAATTGAAGGTGGCATGATGATTGCATGGAGGTTTGCAGGCGGATAGCACCAGTCGAAGCATGTGACGAAGCGCGAAAGTTGGCGGCATAGTTGGCATCGTGGTTCGCATGATAGTTCGCAAACCTGAAAGCATGAAAGTGTGCATCACGCGTAGCAACCGATGTGGCGGTCATTCTCAAACTCACACAAAATTGTTGGCACTCGTGTTGGCATGAACCTGCGTAATTGCGAGCGGCACCATGTTTGGCATGGAAGTTTGTAGGCGAACGGCACCAGTTGAAGCATCTGACGAAGCGTGAAAGTTGGCGGCATAGTTGGCATCGTGATTCGCATGATAGTTCGCAAACCTGAAAGCACGAAGCTGTGCATCTCGCATCACATCAGATGCAACATTACGGCGGCGGATTGTGGTTCGTGATGGCCAAGCACTGAACGGGCGTTCTGAAACCGGCAGCGAAACGGAGCGGGTCGGGAGTGGCATGAACGGACGACGGCGGAGTTGAGCGCGGTTTTAGAACGCCCG
>JANWKE010000149.1 GCA_025451535.1 Verrucomicrobiia bacterium | reverse complement strand
GATGGCGATGAGGCCGGTTTGGGTTGCGATGGGCATCAGGACTCCGGGCAACCCAATGCTGGAGTTCATCGCATCAACAATCTGTCCGGAAATAACGGCCGTGGCATTGGCGAGCAACAGGTTTGTGACAACGGTCTGACTGGCGCTGAGCGTGAGGACGGGCGAAGCGGCGTAATTGGCGACACAGCCGCTTTGGAAAGCCATCGGCACGTAGGTTCCCGGCGGCACTTGAATGGTGTAAGCGCCGGACTGGTTCGCCACGGTTCCGATCAACGGGCTGCCCGGACCATGGTTGCCGCTGCGGGGAGCCGGGAATAACAAAACCCCGGCGTAGGGAGCGGCCACGCCGTTACTGAGCACGACGCCGCTAATGGTTTGGGCAAACGGGAAATTGCTGACCGTGAAGGAATTGGTGATGGGTCCGAAATGCCCGGCCGGGCTGGACACAACGAACAGAAAGGTCCCGACCAGGGTCTGCGGTAAATCGCCGCTTTGAAAATTCAGGCTCGCCGTGATCTGTCCCGCGGCCGGGTTGGTGTCGCCGGGAACGTTGAGGTTCGTGACGCCGCCGATGACCAGGCCGGCCTGGCCGTCCGTTAAATTAAATTGTTGCACCAGTTCATCGCTGGAATCCACGACCCCATTGGTGTTGGCATCGAGAAACTTTTGAATCACCACCGTGTCGCCGGCCGGCACGTTGGTGATTTGCAGCGTGACCTGGCCGATGTACGTATTGCTGACCGTCGAAGGAGTGATGGTGAAATTTACGGCCGACGCGATTTGAGCAAAGCCGGCCGCCAGGGCCAGAGTAAAGAGTAACTGTTGAATTAAGGTTTTCATAGAATCATTTCCGGGCTGCGAGCCCTTGTGGACTCAGCAGGAAACATGCCCGTTGCGTTGTAACCGGCGACAATTTAAACGGTGCCGGGGTTGTATTAATCGCCAGAAACGGGAAAGTGCGGTCATGTGCTGAGTCGGACAATTTTAAAAGGTTTTGGCAATAATGCCGTACCCGGCGCCTCCGTCCGGGGCAGGTGAAAACACGTTTTGATTCGCAATTGGCCGGTGCGCGATTAAATTCCTGTTCGATATCTGGATGAAAAAATACTGGCATGTCGTCGGCATCGGGATTCAAAACAACCTGACGTATCGCGTCAATTACCTGACGCGGACGCTGTTCAGTTTCATTCCGCTTTTTGCCATGCTGTCGTTGTGGCGCACGATTTATGCAGGGCAGGGCGGGGCCATTTCCGGTTACACGATGGCGCAGATGATTTCCTATTACCTGCTGGTCGCGGTCGTGGACGTGCTGACGGCGGTGAACGAGGACGACTGGCAGATTGCCGCCGACATCCGCGAGGGCAACATCAGCCAGTTTCTGCTCAAGCCGGTGGATTATTTGTGGTTCCGGTTGGGCCTGTTTTTTTCCGGGCGGATCGCGTTTATGGCGGTGGCACTGGTGCCGCTGACGGTTTTCATCGCCTGTTTCGGCCACTATTTTGTCCTTCCCGTCAACGGAACGGCCTGCCTCGCCTTTCTGGTTTCCCTGGTGCTCACGGCCTTGTTGCAGTTTTTTATTTCCTATGCCATGGCCATGCTCGCGTTCTGGGTGTTGGAGGTTTCGACGTTCATTTTCATCCTGTTCGCGTTTGAATACATCGCCAGCGGACACATGTTCCCGCTCGATGTTTTGCCGCCGATGCTCAAGCACGCGCTCTTTTTCACGCCGTTTCCCTATCAAATGTATTTTCCCGTGAGCATTTATATGGGCAAAATTGCGGGCGCGGATTTGTGGCAGGGACTGTTCATCCAGGCAGGCTGGGTGTTGCTGGCGTATGCTTTCGCGCGATTCATGTGGAACCGCGGCGTCCGGCATTATGGCGCGTTTGGAGGATGACATGATACCGCCTGAAGCCAGAAGCCGGAAGCCGGAGGACGGCGTCGCCCGCCCGCCGTCACTCGTCGCCCGTTACCTTGGCATTTACGGCGCGTTGTGGAAAACCTCGGTGACCCGCGAAATGTCGTTCAAAGGCAACTTCATCCTGTGGATTGTGGTCGAATTGCTCTGGTTCGCGATGCAATTGTGTTTCATCGGCGTACTCTATTTACACACGAACTCCATCGGCACCTGGACGCAATGGCAGGTGGTGCTGCTGGTGGGCGCGAGCAGTTTCATCCAGCAAACGTACCAGGCGTTTTTCCTGGTGAACTGCACGAATCTTTCGGAACTGGTCCGCACCGGCAAAATGGATTTCCTCCTGATGTTGCCGATGAACACGCGTTTCCTGGTCTCACTCCGGCAGGTGGACCTGGGCGCGTTCGTCAACGCCGCTTTCGCCGCCGTCGTCATGTTTTACGCCGCGGGAAGATTGCATTTGCATCCGACCGCGGCACAATTCTTCGGCTTTCTCGCGCTGTGCCTCGTCGGCATTCTGATTCACTACTCGCTGATGTTCATGCTGGCCGCGATCAGTTTCTGGACGGTGCGCGCGCAAGGCATCGTCTGGGGCTATTACAACCTGTTCAACATCGCGCGGATGCCGGACGAGGCATTTCGCGGCGTATTCAAAGCGGTCTTCACTTTTGTGCTGCCGGTGCTGCTCGTTTCGAATGTGCCCACGCGCGTGTTGGCAGACAAATTACAATCGCCGATCCTGTGGCTGGTGCTGCTGGGGATGGGCGTGGTCTGTGCGCTGATTTCCGAATGGTTCTGGCGGGTGTCCGTGCGCCGCTACACCAGCGCGAGCACCTGATCTTGTTGGTGGAACAGGTCGGCGCCGGTGCTATTTCTTCGACAGCGTCCTGGCGACAGCTTGTTCCAGTTCGTCCCCACGCAAATCCCGGCCGATAATTATTCCCTGGCCATCCAGCAACCAATTGGTCGGAATGACATAGATGCCGCATTGTACCGCCAATTTGCCATCCATACCCTGGCCATCGCAGATTTGCGGCCAGGGCACATTCATTTTTTGGGTGAACGCGGACAGCTTTTGCTGATTGTCATCGAGGCTGACGCCGATGATATCAAAACCTTGGCTGTGATGTTTCGCATAGGATTTGAGCGCGTGCGGCAAGTCCGCCAGGCAAGGCAGGCACCACGTCGCCCAGAAATCAATCAAGACCACCCTGCCACGATAATCGCCAAGCGTGAGCGGTTTACCGACGATATTGGTTGCCGTGAAGTCAGGAAATTTCGTCCCCACGGCCAGTGCGTTCCAGATTTTCCACTTCGCCACTTGGGCTTCCAACTGGGCGATTGTTCCGTCTGTGTCCCCGTTTATCTGGACGGAGGGAAATTCGCGTTTGATTTGCTTGAATATTTCCAGCGCTTTTTCTGGTTTGTCCACGCCGTCTGAATAGAGTTGGGCTTTGAGCAGAAGGATATGAGCTTGGTCCATCGGGGGGGCATCTTTGTATTTTGCCAACAGAGTGTCGAATTCCTTGAAATTGTCGGCAAAGTCGGCTTCTTGGGTTTTACCCGCAATGAGTTTGATGTTGATCTTCGATACCAAATTAGCGAGGTCGGTGTAAACAGGGTCGTTGGTTTCCCCGGCGAAAAGGCATTGTTTGCACAACAGCCACACCACAGCGCACAACACGATCAGATATTTATTCTTCACAATTGGAAACAATTAAATAGCCACGAACAGTAGCATGGAATCGCCTCCTTGCAAGTTGCGAATCCAGACAGGTTCTTGGGCGCAGGGAGCGCCTTTCCAGCCAGCAGTCCAGGCACGATGAAACAGAATGACGCCCGTCGTTCGCGTTCCTATATCGGCTGCCAGGTCTGCTCCGCTATTGCTGACCTGATGGCTGCTGACTCGGGGGTGCTCCCAGGCCGGGTTGGTTCATCTGCTGATAATCCTTTGGGGTTTGAAAAATAGACGCATCAACGGACGATTCCTTCGCCGAAACCAGGGTGGACGTGACCTTTTGTCCGTTCATCTCCATCTGGGTTTTTACCACCATGCCCGGCAACGTATTGACATCCGGCGCCGCGCCTTTGGACATTTGCGCGACCGGCGAATTGTTCAACTTGTCCATTTGCACCTTGATTTTCGAGTAATCCGGAAAATCGCTGGCGACCCAGACCGTCTGGTTTGCGCCGTCCGGGCTCGCCCAGGTATATATTTCCGTGGTGTAGTTGCCCACCTTGCCGGTTTTGCCCGTGTCTTGAAATTTAGGCGGGGCGGCGTTCGTTCCGGCGCTGGCCCGCGACTTTTTCAAGTTCTCGGCCATTTGCTTGATCTCCGCGCCCGGAACCAGCATCGCCACCTTCCGGTCATGGAAAAGCGTGGTGGAATCGCCCGAACTCAAATCCATGATTGTGCTCATGGCCCCCTGCGGACTGGAGGGCATGTCCACGCGGATTTTATCGCCTTTGATCTGTGTGGTGATGGTGCCGTTAAGCATTGAGCTTTCAACGTTTTGCTGCAAAACCAGGTCGGCGCGCGCGGCCAGGGCGCTGAAAGCCAGGCTCAGTGATATTACGATATATTTCATAATGACATGATGTTGCTGCTGCTCTTGGCGGAAGGAAAGCAGAAAAAGACGAAAATCCTACCGGCCCAACAAACGGTAAAAGGCGCTCCGGCTGTTCAGGCTGTTGGTCAGGACAAAATTGGCGCTTACCAATGCCACCCCGTTGGTCAGCATTGTCCAGTTGCCCGAAGACAGGTTGGTGGTTGTTTCCAGGACGGCATTGGTGGCCGAGGACGGCCAGGTCAGCACGGCTTTGCCGCCCGAGAGGGCGATATGCAGAGGTACCAACGTAACGAAGGTAACCGGGTCGGAACTGTTGCCATTGGCCACGGCGACCAGTGAATATTTGCCAACCGGCAGGCCGGGAGGCAGTGTGAATTCCGTCGTTACCGGCGTGTTTCCGGTCATCACCCCGGTACTGCTCCAGCCGAACGTTCGCGCGTAAAAAACGCTCCCCGTGGAATTGGTCATGCGCACGATGGGATAATTGCTGTCCATCTGGGCGTCATCTCCGTACGCGGCGCCTTGAGAGATGCCGTTGAGTTTTGTGCCGCTCAAATGATACGAACCATCGGCATTCGGGGTGATGCTGTTGATGCCGGGCTTGCCGGCGGCCAGCGGTGAACCGTCAGGTTGATAAACGTACAGTTGAACATCAAAATAAGTAAACAGGACCGAGCCGTCCGGAAGGTCCAGCATCGTCGTGGCAAAAGGATAAGCGAATCCGAGTGCGGAGGAACCGTCCGGAGCGTTTACGGGAGTGAATGAATTTGCGACCGGATCATACTCATAAAAGCTCACCGGCGGATTGAAAGTTTGGGCCGGACCGGTGGCACAAAGGATTTTGCCGTTCACCATCATGGCGGCCGGAGCATCGGAAGCTCCCTGGCCATCGGGAAGCTCCGGACCGGTTGCCCACGAGCCGATGTTGGTTGTGCCGGTGGGTGTGTAGATGGCGGTGTGACCGGTGCCCCCAAGGAAAAGGGCGCGTCCGTCAGACAACAACAGTGCCGCTCCCAGTTCTCCGTTGGTGTCGTAAAGCGAGACCGGAACATGTGCGTCGTTGATCCACCGGTTCAGTGAAGGGACGTAACGCTCCGAATTCGTGCCAAACGGGTCAACCGTTAGAATACTGCCGTCGGCCAGCTTGACCCAGCTGGCTTCAGCCTGGTCGGGGTAGCCGACCCGAAAGAAATTCGGTCCCGCCGACCACGCGTTCGAAGTCGAATTGTAAATCAAGGTGCCGCCCACCGTCCGGGAGTACACGGGTGCGACCATCACGTTGCCGTTGGGCAGGACTGCGGATATGGCGTCCGCCAAAGCCTGGTTTCCACCCGCCGCCGGGGAAGGCTGGCTGGGATCCAGCAACGTCAGCGGTACGGTCGCCCGCGTCCAGGTGTTGCTGGGTGGATTATAGATCTCGGCCGTGGCTGTTCCCGTGCCGTACTCGCCGCCGGCGATAAAAACCCTGCCGTCACGCAGGACATCCGAGGCAAAGTAAAGGCGCGTATCGTTCATCGGTAAAAGCGTGGACCACGTGCCGTTCACGTAACTGCCCGAGGAATCCGGCGCCAGCCGGTACCAATGGTTTGAGCCTCCATCCGCGGCCATCACCGTACCATCGGGCAGCAGAAGCATCATGCCGATGGAATCCGGCGCCAGGTTATTCAAGGGCACCCAGGTTCCCACAGCCGTCACGTCCGTTGAAATCAACCGACTGCCGAGCATCAGCAGGAGTGAAAGGCAGCCGACACGACTCCAGGATATTTTGCGGAATTTCACAGGGTCCACCGAACCGAAAGAACAACATCATAATAAGCCAGAAAGAGTTGATAATTTCAAGTAAAATTAACCTTAATCCAAGCGTCATGCCTTCCGGCGGGTTGATTTCTTTTGTTTGGCGTCAGCCGCTTGAATTGCCCGACGCGCCCATTCGACAAGTTCGGCTGGATTTTCCATTACGTCCGGCGGCACTTCGTGATAGCTCATTTTCAAGGTGCGCCCTTTCGACTCATAGGTAAATGGCTCCATGCCGCGCGCCGCGTAATCGGCCTGAGACCCGGCGTCGGTTTTGAAAAACAACCGGCCTTCATCCAGAATCGCGAAGAAGTGTTCGTTTTGATAGAGTCCGTATGCGCCAAACATGGCCTTTGCCCGCACGTCCGGCAACGCACGCAGCTGGTCCAGCACAAATTCCTTGAATGATTCGTCTGCCATGAAGCAAAAGAATTAACTTAAATCCACCGGGGTGCAAGGGCTCAAAGCGCTGGCGAAAATCAGAACGTGCTGTCGGTGCGTGCCTGGTGGTTATGAGGATACAAATTTCGGTGCTGCAAAGTGTCCGGCAGCCATGCCCCCAACCAGGCCCAAACCGCCCTCCTGTTTAACCCTTTGGCATACCGGTCCGGTGGTGAATTTTCTGACGGGAATTATCGGGTTTTCACCACAGGAAATGTGATGCAATTTTTCTCGCCAAGGCCCCTGGACGGGGGCATTGGTATGCGCAGGTACCCGTCCCTCTGCCTGGTTCACAGGCCGCGGCGAGTCCGACGTGTCGGGGAGCTGGGCCGGCCAGCGCTGACAAGTGTTGATGCAGAAATTCGTGGACATCCTGTTGGTGGAAGACGACGCCAAAGATGCGGAACTGGTGCTGGAAGCATTGCGCCAGCGCCATATCGCCACCAACGTCGTCCATGTGCTGGACGGCTACGAGGCGATGGATTTCATTTCCCAGAGCGGCATGTTCGTCAATTGGGGCGACATGCACGTGCCCAAGGTCATCCTGCTGGACCTGAAACTCAAAACCGTCAGCGGTTTGGACGTGCTCCGGCAAATCAAGGCCGAAGACCGCACCAAGGCCATCCCCGTGGTGGTCTTTACCGCCTCGCAACGGGATATTGATTTGATTGAAAGCTACCGCCTGGGTGTCAACAGCTACGTCATGAAGCCCGCTGAATCCGACAAATTCATGCAAGTCGTGGGCGACATCGGAAACTATTGGTTGAACATCAACCACCCCCCGGCGCATTGAATTGGCCGGAGAAATCCGGCACGACGGAGTACCATCAAAATTGCGGCGCTGCCTGTTCAGTCATGGTCGCCGTGGTAGCCGTTATGCCAGCCTTCATCATGATGTTCCCAATGTCCTCCCCGATCCTCGTCTTCCGGGAGAATAATGCAACCGGTAATCGAGAGCAGGGCGAGGACGCCGATTAAATAAAGGACTAATCTCATAGGTCGGTTGGTTTTGGTGGTCCAGTACTGGTTTGCCGCACCGGCCAGGGCACGGTGGCACGGGTACAGAGGCAGCTGAAGTTTGAGCGTGGATGTCGTGAGACAATCACTCCGCCAAACCATGCGTCCCGTTGCTGTGAATTAACCTCCATGAGAGAATCTAGCACACCCGGCGCATTTGAAAAGGGGCGTGCGTCTGTCCATTTGGTGAAGCAAATCACAGGGTTTACTGCTGCGCTGAAATGGGCCATGGTATTTCAGCCCCATGATGAAACCGACTCTTTGCCTCAGATTTTCCCCCGGCGCAATCAGTCTGGCTTTGCTGCTGTCGACGTTGCCACCCCACAACTCGTCTGCGGCCACGCCGGCGGGCGCCGGCGAACCGCTGAGGAACGTGATCATCCATGCGCAAGTGCCCGCGGGCGTGGGCACCGTTTATCTCACCGGGAATCGCCCGGAACTCGGCAACTGGAATCCGAGCGGTTTGGCCCTGACCGGCCCGGACCGGGAACGGACCGCGACCTTGCGTTTGCCGCCCGGCACGCAATTGGAATACAAGTTTACGCTGGGTTCCTGGGACCGCGAGGGGCTTGGCCCGTCGGGCACAGTGATGCCCAATTACCGCCTGTTGGTGGACGCGGACACAAACGTTACCATCGTGCTTTCCGGTTTCAAAAAAGCCGGCGCGGAATACCTTGAATATATCGCCGATTGGAAAGGTTCCGGCGTGTTTGGCCGGCTGGTTTATTGGACGAATGTGCCTTCGAAATTTCTCACCGCGACCCGGAACGTGGAAATCTGGCTGCCACCGGGCTACGATGAAAAACCCGCCCGGCGTTACGACGTCCTTTACATGCAGGACGGACAGAATCTTTTTGATCCGCGCCTCGCCAGCACGGGTGTGGACTGGGGCGTGGATGAAGCCATCATGCGCTGCGTCCGGGCAGGAAAAATTCCGCCGCTGATGGTTGTTGGCGTCTGGAACACCGACCGGCGCTTGCGGGAGTATTCACCGTGGGATGAGGGGACAAACTACGCGAAGTTTTTAATTGAGGAACTGTTGCCGCAAGTGAACCGGGCGTTTCGCACGCGCACCGGGCCGGAACACACGTCGGTGATGGGTTCGTCCATGGGCGGGCTGATTTCATTCTGGCTGTGCTGGAAGCATCCCGACGTATTCGGGCGGGCCGGCGGTTTATCCACCGCCTTCCCGTGGACGGGGAAGATTCCCATGGAAAATTCCGGCCCGCCGTTGATTGAACGCGAAATCGCGGCCGGCGCGGCGTAGACACGCCGGATGCGGGTTTTATTAGATGACGGGAGCGGGTCGCTTGTTGCCCAGCGAGTGACGGTCCAGTAGTTCGGCGATGCCTGGCTGCGCGCACAGGGGCTGAAGGAGGGTGGGGACTTCATCGCGCGCCAGTTCCCGGGGGCGGAGCATAATGAAGCGGCCTGGCGCGCGCGGCTGGACGAGCCGCTGATATTTCTTTTT
>JANWKE010000148.1 GCA_025451535.1 Verrucomicrobiia bacterium | reverse complement strand
TTGAGCTGGGACGGGAATCCCACGCGTTGCGGACGGAGACGCTGACCGGAAAAAACCAAAACCGCTTTTAGAAAAAAATGAAACCCTTCACTTAGTGCTTGACCCTTCAACCTTCATAGGAGGCGGCATTCACACTTTTATGAAAACACACATCCAATTGTTACTCGCGGTTTTGATAGTTTCATTTGCGTTCACCGGGTGCAAACGCACCAGCCCATTGACAGGTTCTGCAAGTCACGAGCTTTCCCAGCAGGAGTTGATGGCTCTGACCAACGAAGTGCAGCGAGTTGGGATTACCAAATACCCAATCTTTACCATCAAAGATGTCAGAGTTATGGTTCGCACCGGCGACATCACAAACATTAACACATGGGTAAATTATTTTCTGGTGCAGACACCAACTGGCTGGAAAATGGTTTATTCACAGCGAGTAGCCGACACAAATAATCAGAGATGAGAGCCATGCCGCCTAATACGAGGATAGGCAGCAAATTTTCTGGGCGTCCTTCACTGACATTATTTTGGCTTTTCCCCGTAATTGATGGCCATGGCGCCGCCGAGCAGGTTGAGGACGCGCACGTTTGACAGGTTCAGTTCCCGCATCTTCGCCGCGACGCCTTCCTGAGCCGGGTAATGTTTCAATGATTCGAGGATGTAGGCGTAGGCATCCGCGTTGCCGCAGAACAGCCAGCCTAGCAACGGCACGGTCATTTTCAGATGCGTAAAATAAATCGCGCGCCACACGGCGTTTGGCGGCTTGCCAAAATCCAGCACCACCAACCGCCCGCCGGGTTTGGCCACGCGGAGCATTTCGTGCAAACCGGTCTCCCAACCAGCCAGATTGCGCAAACCGTACCCGACGGTGACGGCATCGAATGCGTTGTCCGGGAAAGGCAGTTGCTGCGCGTCGCCCTGGATGAATTTCGGATTGGCGGTGGCGGACTGTGTATTTTTCAGACGGCGGGTTTCCGCGATCTCGAGCATGGCCCGGCTGAAATCAAGGCCGGTGACTTCCGCGCCCTGTTGGCTGAGGGCCAGGGCAATGTCGCCCGTGCCGCAACAGGCATCCAGCGCGCGCTGGCCGGGACGAAGGTCGGCCAAGGCAACAACCTGGCGCTTCCAATGCCGGTGGAGGCCAAAGCTTTGCAGGTCGTTGAGCAGGTCATAACGCCGCGCGATGGCGGCGAAAAGGTCGTTGACCTTCGCGGCGCGATGTTTACCCGGGGCGTAAAAGACGTTGCTCACGGCCACAGTCTAGCAGACAGGCCCGTGTCGAAGTCAAAACGCATAAATTTCTGTTTACGTTTGTGCCTTTTTTTGGTACAGACCCTGCTTGCAACACGGGTGTGAAATTAAAAATTCCGTTTCTGGCCGATAAAATGCCAGATGCGCAAAAGTCACGTATGAGTGTCAATGCCCCTACACCGCCGACGAGCATGCCGGCGAAAATCTTGGTGGTGGATGACAACGAGGTGATCGTGAAAACCCTTTCCCTCAAATTGAAGGGGGCGGGTTATCACGTGGCGACGGCGCAGGATGGCGCGGAAGCCATGTCCGTCATACGCATGGAGAAGCCCGATTTGATTTTGCTCGACATCACTTTTCCGCCGGACGTGGCGGGCGTGCCGTGGGATGGGTTCCGTATCATGGAATGGCTACACCGCGTGGATGAATCCCGGAAAATTCCCATCATCATCATCACCGGCGGCGAGGACATTAAGAACAAGGACCGCGCCATGGCCAGCGGGGCGGTGGCCTTCTTCCACAAGCCGATCAACCACGACGATCTGCTCAAGGTGATCCGTGCGACCCTGGGCAGCCACGCTCCCAAACCGGCCTGAATTCGGGCTTGCCATTTCGCGGTATTTTCCTAACCTGATTCTCCGCTTTCGGAAGCGAGCGTAGCTCAGCCTGGTAGAGCATCACGTTGCCAACGTGAGTGTCGAGGGTTCGAATCCCTTCGCTCGCTCCAATTTTACTTCTGCGACCAGCGGCGCCAGAGCGGGCAACTTCTGTCATTCTCAAACCGTTGACCATTTTCCGCCTCTTTACTGCCGGAAGATTTTTCTGCCAACTCCCGGGAAGTATCGCAACACGATTGATTTGACGAATGGGGTGAACCGGGTGTTTTCCGGGGCGAAAACGATAAAATGAGGGATTAAACCTCAATGAACCGGCATTCGATTTGCTGCTTTATCACTTCAGCGGATTGATTTTGATAATCGCGAGTAATGCCTATGCAAACACGCCTCGGGCCATCGGACAGAAAGGCCAACAGGGGTTTCACCTTGGTTGAAATCGTTGTGGCAATCGTCATTTTTGCCATGGTTATCTCCGGTGCCATTTACGGGTACGTGCAGGCCAATCGCATGGCGGAATGGAGTTCCATGTCGTATGCCGCACAATCCTATTCCTCCCAGGGAGCCGAACAGGCACGCGCGGCCGACTGGCGTCCGCGGGACTGGCCGCCGGCCACTGGTCCGGGAACCATGGATGAATTGCCACCCACAAACTATACGACATCGGACATCCTGGACATTCCATCCAAAGGACAACCCGGAGCGACGAATACCGACTTTTGGGTCACCAATTACATCAGGGTCACTGACGTGTCGGCCAATCCGGCGGTGCGACAGATCCGTTCGGACTGTGTGTGGACTTTCCCCCGCACGAACCAGCGATATACCAACACCACCATCCTTTTGCGCGCACCCGATCAGTAAATGAAACAGTTGATTCACAATAAACTGCCCGGCCGTGGGACGATGGTTTCCGGTTTTACCCTTACCGAAATCATGGTGGCGATGGCCATCTTTTCACTCGTCATTATTGCCATGGTTTCCGTCCAGCTTTTTGGAATGAGGGTTTATACGCTGGCCGCCACCAAAGTGATCGCCACCACCGGCGCACGCGAAACCCTCAATGCCATGCGCGACCGAATCCGGTCGGCCAACATTGTCATGGTGGGCATCTATAATCCGGCCAACGCCGCCGGTTTCGTCCAGATTACCAATGGCCTGCCTCAAATTGGAAACGCGCTTGAAATCCAATATACCAATGGCGCTTCAACCAATAGCTTTGTTTTTTACAAGGATCCTTCCAATCCCACAAACATCGTCTGCAGCCTCATTAACGGGACGACGGACATTCTGGCAAAATACGTGACCAACTACTATTGCTTTCAGGCCGAGGATTACCAGGGCAACGTTCTGACCAATTATGACAACAATCCGGTCATTCGCGTCACCATGCAATTTTCCCAATGGGAATATCCCGTTGCCGTCATCGGCGGCAACGCCGCCAATGCGTATGATTACTACCAGCTGCGCACGCGAGTTGCCCGGCGCGAAAAATAAGAAGAATAAGAAGAGGAGAGACGTATGCGTATCACCCGTCGTTCACGGAAGCTGCTTAAAATCGGCTACGCCCTGGTCATTGTGTTGGTGTTCCTGGCGGTAACCCTGCTGACTTATGCCAGCCTCATGTCCTGGGTGGCTACCAACGCAAAAATTACGACGCGCAACAACCTTTTCAATCAATCCGAGGCCGCCGCCGAATCGGCCACCGAAAACGTTCTGGCCACCATGATGCGCGATTTCAACAATCAGAACCTGAATTCAGCAAGTACTTATGCCGGTCTGGTCCCGGCCGAAACCGGCTGGCCCGTCCAATTCCTGTTTTCCGACACCAATGGCACTCCGAATCAGACTACCGTCGCCATGGATGCGACGAGCTGGACACCGTTGCCGTACCCTTACACCGGTTTGTATGGCCTGGGACAAAATTGCCTGGTCGCTTCGACCGCCACACCCTTGAATCAAAGTATGTCGGTCCCGGCCTCCGTTTCGCAATCGATCTGGTTTGGCGTCATCCCGGTCTTTCAATACGCCATCTTCTATAACCCGGACCTGGAAATGAACCCGGGTGCCGCCATGACCATCAACGGCAAAGTCCACTCCAACGCCAATATCTGGGCGACCGGGAGCGGGGCCGCGACGCCTTTGACATTTTCCGATACGGTTGAAGCCGTTGGCAAAGTTACGGAAACTTGCGGACCCAACGACCCCGTGAACACCGGTCGCAACGGCAATGTAAATTTCCTGGACACCACCAACAATCCGCTGGCCGGTGCCAAGTTGTTGACGCTGCCCATCGGCACGAATAACAACCCCGTCGCGGCGGAAGGCATTCTCAATCTGCCGCCTGCCGGTTTGGGAGCTCCCAATGCCAACGCGTATTCGGTCCAGGGTCAGGTCTATCCTTACAACGAGGCCGACCTCGTTATTTCCAACGCACCGAGCGGTACCAATCTCTCAGTTTTCTATCAAGACCAGTACAATGCCCCCGCCTTGATCCAACTCAAACCGGATGCCACCAACATCGTTACCACCGGCAGCGGAAAGAACAAAGTGACGGTCACCAACTCATACTTTTCCTTTGTCACGAACATCAGCTTCTATGATTTCCGTGAATATGCCACCGTGCAGGCGGTCCAGATTGACGTCGCGGGGTTGAATGCCTGGCTTACCAACGCTACCGCCACCGGCGGCAGGCAATATAATATCAAAAACGGCGGCATGACGGGTAATGGTGGTGACAAGGGCCACTGGATTAACGGCATTTATGTGTATAACAGTGTTCCGCAAATTGGTGGTTCTCCGTCCACCGCCGGCCAGCTCCCGGCCGTGCGGGTCGTCAACGGCCAGCAATTGCCTTCCGACGGGTTGACCGTCGCCACACCCCAGCCACTCTATGTGATGGGCAATTACAACGTCACCACCAATGGCGTTAACTTCGCGCTCACGCTGGGTTCCTCCACCAACAACACCGTTCCGGCCGCACTCATGGGCGACGCCATCACCATTCTCTCCACCAACTGGAATGATGCAAATGATATCAAGGGATTAGCCCTTGGCACGCGCAAGTCGGCGGATACCACCATCAACGCCGCGACCTTGGAAGGTATCGTTCCCTCCGCCAAGGACGCGGGCGGTAACAAACATTACAGCGGCGGGGTGGAAAACTTTCTCCGCCTGCTGGAGGACTGGACCAAGAATAGCAATGGGCACAACGGCTCGGGCGTACTGACCTACAACGGTTCGATTGTTGTGCTGTTCCCGAGCATCTACGCCACCAATTTCTGGCAACAAACCGGGAATTATTACAACGCCCCCAATCGGTCATGGGGATTCGATGTCAATTTTACCAAACAGAACCGACTGCCTCCCATGACACCGCAAGTTCGGGCCGTGGTGCGCCAATTTTGGCATTGGGCGGCCTGGTAAATTTCCCTGACGCTGCGTCAGCTCTTTCGTGGATCCCGGCCGGTCCGAATCCTTTCGCCCGCCCCAATTCCTCCGCCGCCGGCGAGAAAGCCGCTTGCTTTCAACTGACCTTGCGCGATTATCTTATCAATGTCACTGCCAACCGAGCCGGTCACCTTGAGCGTGGAACAAATTGGTGAGCTGAACCAGAAACTCGCCGATATGCGTCATGACATCAACAATTACGTTTCGCTGATCCTCGCCAGCGCCGAATTGATGCGCCGCCGGCCCGAAAGCGCCGAGCGGATGATGGTCAACCTGCTCGAACAACCGCCCAAAATCGTGACGGTCGTCAAAAATTTCTCGGGGGATTTGGAAGCCGCACTCCGCATCACGCGGCCTTGAATTTCCGCCGGCGGCTTTTGGCTTTAGCCGTGAAAATTTTTCTGGCAGCTTGCGGGCAATGGAACGAACCGAAGCGGAGTTGATCGCCGCCGTGCTTGCCGGAGACGCCGCGAGTTTCGAACCGTTTGTCCAAAAATATTCCCCGCGGGTGTTTGCCACCGCCCGCCGCTACGCCCGGCGCGAGAGTGAGGTCGCGGATATTGCCCAGGAGGTCTGGCTCAAGGCGTTCGAAAAACTGAACAGTTTCCGCGGGGAAGCGCCGTTCGAGCACTGGCTCATGCGATTGACGGTCCGAACCTGCTACGACTTTTTGCGCGGCCACCAGCGCAATCGGGAATCGGCCTTCTCCGATTTGACCGACCCGGAGAACGACTGGCTGGAACGTTTCGTGACGCAACCGGAAGCCGTGACCGAAAATGCCGATGCGGCGCGATTGCTGATTGCGCGCGTCCTGGAGCGGCTTTCACCCTCGGCACGGTTGATCATCACGTTGCTGGAAATCGAAGACCGGCCGGTCAAGGAAATCGCCCGGTTGACCGGGTGGTCGGTACCCCTGGTGAAGGTGCGCGCGTTCCGGGCACGCGCCGAAATGCGAAAAATTCTGGCCAGATTGCCCAAAGACAAGTACCTGTAACCCGACACCGCAAGCCGGCGTCTGATACATCAGATGCGTATGAACCCTGCTGAATTACAAAAGAAATTGATCGCCGCCGCCCGCGCGAATCCACCGGGGGATGGTGTACCCTACGCGTTTGAGAAGCGGGTGATGGCCTTGCTGGCGGCGCGCACCTTGAACACCAATCCGGTCTTATGGGTGCGCGGGCTCTGGCGGGCGGCGGTTTCGTGCCTCGCCATCGCCCTGATGCTCGGCGCATGGGCCTTCTTCAATCCGACGACCACTGCGAACGCCGGGGACCTTTCGCAAAATTTCGAAAACACGCTGCTGGCGGCGGTGGATCAAAACGCACAAACCCAATGAATTCATGGAAAGTGGTTCTGGCTACCGTGGTGATTTTTGGCGCGGGCGTTTTGACCGGCGGCTTGCTGGTGAACTACGTTGACCGCGAGCATGGACCCAACGCCCGCTTTCTGGCCTGGAGGGAAAATCCGCGCGCCGCGACAGGCGATCGGGAACCGTCGCACCCGGGAGAGTTGTCCCGGCCGCGCTCACCGGAAATCTGGCGGAGAGATTTCATCCAACACCTGGACAAAGCACTCAAATTGACGCCGGAACAACACGCGGCGATTTCAAAAATCATCGCCGAAGGCCAGGAACGGAACCGCGAAATCTGGACCAATGTCGCTCCGAAAATGCGCGAGGAAATGGAGCAGGTCCATCAGCGCATCCGGGAAGAACTGACGCCGGAACAACAGAAGAAGTTTGAGGCGATGATAAAACAATTCACGCCGCACGGCCCACCCCGTGACCGACCGCCGACGGGTACGCCGCCCGCCACGAACAATGTCCCGCCGCCGCCATCGGGCGGAACGCCCGGGGTTTGAATCATTTCATTTTTCAACCAGGAGCGCGCGGATTTTTTTCCGCAGCTCCTTGGTGATCGAGCCGACGGGGCGGTTGCCATCCACAACGGTGAAGCCGTAATTCTTCCGCAACTGGCGAAACGCCGCCTGCATCGCGGTTTGATACTTCAGGAAGCTGTCAAACATGTCGCGAGAGAGGCCAAGGTCCATGCCGCTTTCCCAATAGTCGAGCGCCGCGTTTTTGGCGAGGTTGCGCTGCACCAGTTCCTGGGGTTCGACGGAAAGATAAAACACCGCGTCGGGTTCGAGCGCAATTCCGTATAAATTTTTCAGCCACGCCTCATCCATGCCCCGCACCATGTCGCGCGCCATGAGCGTGTAAATATAACGATCCGACAGCACAATGAAACCGGCCTTGAGCGCGGGCATAATCATGTTTTCCAGCTGGTCGGCAAAGTCGGTTGCGTAAAACAAACTCAACGTCGTCCGGCTCAGGATGTTTCCCTCCTGCGCCTTGGCCAGTTCGGAACTGACCAGGGTGGAGTGCTTCAAGCCCACCTGCACCGTCGCGTGTCCGCAGGTTTCCAACCAGTCCACCAGCCGTGCAATCTGCGAGGAACGGCCCGAACCGTCCGCGCCCTCGACCACAATCAATTTGCCCACCAGCTCCTCCAAAGGGTAGCGGGGAATGCCGTGCCCATAATAGTGGCGGCCCTTTTTGGCGCCTTCGGGATTAGTCATCGGTCTTTTCATGCGGCCAGATCTTCCTCGGTTTCCTTGACCTTGTTGTCGGGCGGGAGCGGGGGCGGCAACGGCAGCGGCCGGCGGCGGCGAAACCGCACCAGGTTGATCCGCTCGCCCACGACCTTGCGCACGAACGATTGCTGTTTTTCGACATTCTGATTGGCGTCAATCACCATGAATTTGAATTCGCCCGCCATCGCCAGGTACTGCTCCAGAATGCGGCCCTGGAAGATGCGAAAACTTTCGTAGGGATCGGCCGAGAGCCGCAAATCCATGCCCGCCTCGAAAAACTTCAGCTTCGGGCGGCCTTCCAGAATCCGGTTGAGTGATACTTCCAGGTCCGCCTTGAAAAAGAACACGATGTCCGGCAGGGCAGCGAAGTTGTAGATGCCACGCACCCAGTCCGGCGGACAACCGCGCGTCACATCGCGCGCGAACGCGGTGAAAATGTAACGGTCGCACAGCACCACGTAGCCCGCGCGCAACAAAGGCAGCAAATGGCGTTCGTAACGGTCGGCAAAATCCGTCGCGTGAATCAGGCTGAAGGTGGTCGGCGTCAACAGCTCGCGCTTTTTGCCCTTGCTGGTGGCAGATTTCACCAACTCCGAGGAGTTCCATTCGCTGAAGTAGACCTTGATGCCCTCAGCTTCGAGCCAGCGCTTGAGCAGGTAAATCTGCGTGGACTTGCCCGACCCGTCGAGGCCCTCGACCGCGATGAGCCGCCCGGGGAAATTCAGTTCGGCAAAAGTTTTCATCATTCGTGAAGCAAACGCGTATTGCGTTTCTTAATTCTACGCAAGCGGCCGCCGGTCACAAGCGCAAGTTGTAGCACGGCGGCACCCGCCGGCTCCGTTAAATTCTGGTGAATTTTTCGCCTTTGTGAAAAAAATCACAAATTTGCTTGCCCGTGTTGCAGGCACCCATTACGTTGATTTTGCCAGTTTTTTAGCAAATAAGGTCTATGCGCGCCAACACCGAAATCGGTTACGATTCCAAGATTGAAGGAGACGTGATTGTCACCCGCGTGGACGCCGCGCTCAACTGGTTTCGCAAAAATTCCGTCTGGCCGATGCCCATGGGCCTGGCTTGCTGCGCCATTGAATTGATGGCGGCGGGCGCCAGCCGGTTCGATATTTCCCGCTTCGGCTCCGAAGTGATGCGGTTTTCCCCCCGGCAGGCGGACTGCATGATCGTGGCCGGCACCGTCACTTACAAAATGGCCATGTGCGTCAAACGCATCTATGACCAGATGCCCGAGCCGAAATGGGTCATCGCCATGGGCGCCTGCGCCTCCACCGGCGGCATGTATCGCAGCTACGCCGTGCTCCAGGGCGTGGACCATATCATCCCGGTGGACGTTTATGTGTCCGGCTGCCCGCCGCGACCCGAGGCCGTGCTCGACGCGCTGATGAAATTACAGGACAAAATCGGCACGCAGCCGGTCCTGCAGGACCTCGTGGCCGTCCAAGCGTTGCATCCTGAACCCAAGGCGGCGGCTTGAATTTTGACCACGGATGAACACGGATAAACACGGATTCAAAAAGGCTGGTCGTCCCTTTCGTGCATCATCGCGAATGAATTTGAATTCGCGTCAATTCGTGAAATTCGCGTCAAACATCCGTGTCCATCTGTGTTCATCCGCGGTTAAATGAATTCTCTGGAACAAGCACAGAAAATCAAGGTCAGGTTCGGCGACTTAATCTCCGAACCGGCGGAGTTTCGCAGCGAAGTCACCCTTAAAGTTGCCGACGCGGAGAAGATTCCCGAGGTCTGTCGCTACGCGAAAAGCGACCTGGATTTCAATTACCTGGTGGACATCAGCAGCGTGGACAACTACGGCGACGACCCGCGCTGGACGGTGGTGTACCATTTGCGTGGCCTGAGGCATGGCTGCGAACTGCGGCTTAAAACGGACGTAAGCGAGGAAAAATCAGAATTGCCGAGCGTCATCGATGTCTGGAACACGGCCAACTGGCACGAACGCGAAATTTACGACATGATGGGCATCCGGTTCCGTGGCCATCCCGATTTGCGCCGGATTTTGATGTGGGAAGGCTATCCGTATTTCCCTCTGCGCAAGGACTTTCCGCTGGCAGGCAAACCCAGTGAGCTGCCCGGCATCGCGTTCACCAAACCGGCACCGCTCGAAGGCGGGCCGTTCGTAACGGTGGCCGGTAGCGGGGACGCTACCAACCGTGAACCGCGCGTTCGCAATCCGGAAGAATAATTTTCATGGCCACCGTTCAAGACATTGAGATTCGTGATTCCGCCGCGCGGGCAGCCCAGGCGGCGGAAGAACTTCAAGATGTCCAGGGCGACAAGATGGTCCTGAACATGGGGCCATCGCATCCGGCCACACACGGCGTGTTGCGCATCGTGCTGGAACTGGACGGCGAAATCATCACCAAAGCCGATCCGGACGTGGGTTATCTGCATCGCGGCGACGAGAAAATCGCCGAGAACATGACCTACACGCAGTTCATTCCCTACACCGACCGGCTGGATTATCTGGCGCCGCTGGCCAACAACGTCGCCTACGCGCTGGCGGTGGAAAAACTGCTCGGTATCGAAAAGGATTTGCCACCGCGCTGCCAATACATCCGCGTCATGTGCGCGGAACTGGCGCGTATCTCGGCGCACCTGCTCGGCCTCGGTGCGTTCGCCATGGACATGGGTGCGGTGACGGTCTTCCTGCTCACGTTCACCGAGCGTGAAAAAATTTACAACCTGGCCGAGGCGGTCAGCGGCGCGCGGTTCACCACCAGTTACACGCGCATTGGCGGTCTGATGCGCGACCTGCCGCCCACGTGGCTGGATCAATGCCGCAAATTCTGCGACGAATTCATCCCCGCCCTTGACGAAGTCGAAGTTCTGCTCACCCGCAACCGCATCTGGGTGGACCGCGTCCGCGGCCTCGCGGCGATCTCGAAGTCCGATGCGATTGATTACGGCTTAAGCGGCCCGAACCTGCGGGGCAGCGGCGTGGAATGGGACTTGCGCAAGAACCAGCCGTATCTTTGCTACCCGGATCTGGAATTCGACATTCCGGTCGGGGCCGTCGGTGATTGCTACGACCGTTACCTCGTGCGCATGGAGGAAATGCGCCAGAGTGTCCGCATTTTACGGCAATGCATCGCGAAAATTCCCGGCGGAGCGGAAAACCAGACGAAAGAACCGATCAACGTGGCCAACGGCAAGGTGGTTTTGCCGCCGAAGCAGAAGGTGCTGACCAGGATGGAGGAGTTGATCCATCAATTCATGCTCGTCACCGAAGGCATGAACTGTCCACCCGGCGAAATTTATTTCGGCCACGAAAACCCGAAGGGTGAACTCGGTTTTTACATCAACAGCAAAGGCGGCGGCACGCCTTACCGGATGAAGATTCGTTCGCCCAGCTTCGTGAACTTGAGCATCATCCCGAAAATTTTCACCGGTTGTCTCATCAGCGATACGGTGGCGATTCTCGGCTCGCTTGATTTTGTGATGGGAGAATGCGACCGATGAGCACCGCGCATACCGAACCGATACCCAATCCGCTCCAGCGCCAAAGCGGCTTTGCCGCGTCGGCGGCGCTGGAGGCGGAAGTGGACGAATTGGTCACTCATTATCCGGTGAAGCGCGCCGCTGCGCTCATGGTGCTGCACGCCATCCAGGAGCAATTCGGCTGGATTTCGCAGGAGGCGGTCGAATGGACAGCGCGCAAACTCGAGTTGCAGCCGATCAATGTTTACGAGTTGGTCACGTTTTATCCCATGTTGCGGCAGCAACCGATGGGTAAATATCAAATCAAGGTCTGCCGGACGCTGAGTTGTGCGCTGGGAGGCGGGTGTGAGCTGCACCAATATTTTTGCGAGAAGCTGGGCCTGAACGCGCACGCGCATGGCCCGCAGACGACGAAGGACGGAAAGTTCACGGTCGAATTCGTCGAATGTCTCGCCGGTTGTGGCACCGCGCCGGTGATGATGTGCAACGACGCCTTTTACGAAGGCGTCAGCCATAAAAAGGCCGACGAGATCTTAGGAGGTTGCCAATGAAAAATTCCGCACTCCGAAATCCGAATTCCACAATTGAATGGCTGCCCGACATGGATTTGAACCATGACAAACAGATCCAGAGTCTGCTGTGCTACCGTTACACCATCGGGCAAGCCGGAACGTCTGACAGGCTAAAGGGTTTCGTCAGCCAGTCAAGCCGTGCGTTTCGCAACCTGTCACTCGCCACTCGTCACTTGTCACTTTAACATGCCGCAGGAATACAAACTGGTTTTAAAATACGCCGATGAACCGGGTTACACGCCCGACATCGAATGTTATTTGCGCCACGGCGGCTACGAAGCGCTGAAGAAGGCGTTGATGATACCGCCCCGGACCCTGCCCGATGGCAAAACCCAGTCGCCGCAGGAACAAATCCGCGAGGACGTGAAGATCTCCGGCCTGCGCGGCCGCGGCGGCGCGGGCTTTTCCTGCGGGCTGAAATGGAGCTTCGTTGACCGCAAGAGCGGCAAGCCGATTTACCTGATCTGTAACGCCGATGAATCCGAGCCGGGCACGTTCAAAGACCGCCAGATCATCCACAAGGACCCGCACCAGCTCATCGAGGGCATGATCATCTCGTGCTTCGCGAACGATGTGAAGCTGGCCTACATTTACATCCGCGGCGAAATGCCCGAAGGCGCGAAGCTGCTGAACCGGGCGTTGAAAGAAGCCCGCGCGAAGAATTTTCTCGGCAAAAACATTCTTGGCCGCGGATACGATCTGGAGATTTCCGTTCATCGCGGTGCCGGCGCCTACATTTGCGGCGAGTAAACCGGCCTTATCGAATCGCTTGAAGGCAAGCGGCCGTATCCCCGCATCAAGCCGCCGTATTTCCCGGCCGTGCTCGGCCTGTGGATGTGCCCGACCATCGTCAACAACGTCGAGACGCTGTGCGACGTGAAACACATCGTCGCGCTGGGCGGCGCGGAGTATGCCAAGCTCGGCACCCCAAACAATACCGGCACGCGCATTGTCAGCCTCAGCGGCCACGTCAAACGACCCGGCTACTACGAAATCGAGACCGGCAAGGTCACTATCGGCCAGCTGATCAACGATCCGGCGTTTGGCGGCGGTCTCCGTGAGCCCGAGCCGGGCCGGCCACCACGCAAGCTGAAGGCCGTTATTCCAGGTGGTTCGTCGGCGAAAGTTTTCAAAGCGGGCGAGAAGTTCAAGCTCAAGCGCAAAGGTCCGGACGGCCAGATGGTCGAACAGGAAATGGACATGCTGGATTTGCCTTACGATTTCGACTCGCTCATCGCCGCCGGTTCCATGAGCGGTTCCAGCGCCATCATCGTGATGGATGACAGTGTGGACATTGTCGAAGCGCTGGCCAACATAGCTGAATTTTACGCGCACGAAAGCTGCGGCCAATGCACGCCCTGCCGCGAAGGCTCGCTCTGGATGAGCAAGGCATTGCATCGGCTCACGCACGGCGAAGGCCGGGCGAGCGACGCGGATTATCTGGTTAAAATCGCCGACAATATTCCCGGCGGCCGGACGATATGCGCGTTTGGTGAGGCCTGCTCGTGGCCGGTGCAAAGTTTTGTCGCGAAATTTAAGGACGAATTTATCGCCAAAGGCAAGGCCGACGAGGAACGCCGCGCGCAGGGAAAAATTGACCCGGACACGACGCCGTCGCAGCAACATGAATCGGCAACTGCGCATTAAATGAAAATTGAACACTCAAAAGCTGTGGGTAGCACCCGCCTCCGGCGGGTTCAATTCGGCGTCTCGCCGAATTGCCACGGCGCGCGCATGACAGGAATCCGACAAAGAATTACTGGAGATGTCCGTCGGCAGTCGGTTTCGGGCGTGACGCCCGAAACAACCCGCGGGACGCGGGTGCTACCGACATTTTTCTCCGCGTCTTTGCGTCTTTGCGTTAAATAGAAATGTCAAACACCGCCACAACTGAAACAAAACCCGCCGCGCCGGCGATTGAAAAAATCAAGGTGAAGGTGGACGGGCGCGAGCTCGAGGTGCCGAAGCTGATGCCGGATTGGCAGGGCAAGCTCGTGCCCACGACGATGATTCAGGCGTGCGAACTGGCGAAGACGGACGTGCCGCACTATTGCTATCATCCGAAGCTGCCGGTTGCGGGCAACTGCCGCATGTGCCTGGTTGAATTCGGCACGCCGGCGCTCGGCCCGGACCGCAAGCCGGTGATAAATCCCGACGGCACGCCGAAAATCGCCAAATCGCCGCGCCCGGCCATCGCCTGCGCCACGCCGATTTCGCCCGGCATGGAGATTTACACCCAGACACCCGGCGTAAAACAGATGCGCGAGGGCGTGCTGGAATTTTTGCTCATCAATCATCCGCTGGATTGTCCGATCTGCGACCAGGCCGGCGAATGTAAATTGCAGGAATACTCGGTGGATTACGGCCAGAGCGCGAGCCGTTTCGTGGAGCCGAAAGTGCACAAGCCCAAGGCGGTTGATCTCGGTCCGCGCATTGTGCTCGACGACGAACGCTGCATCCTGTGCACGCGCTGCATCCGGTTCACCAAGGACATCGCCGGCGACGACGCGCTCGGCATCGTCAATCGCGGCAGTTACAACACGCTCACCGCTTATCCGGGCAAGGTGTTTGATAACAATTACACCCTGAATACGGTGGACATCTGTCCGGTTGGCGCGCTTACGTCGAAGGATTTCCGTTTTCAGATGCGGGTGTGGTTCCTTAAGGAGACCAAAAGCATCTGCACGAGCTGCGCGACCGGTTGCAACATCATCGTCGGCTCGCGCGAGGAAAAGGTTTACCGCTACACGCCGCGCGAAAACGACGCCGTCAACGCCTGCTGGATGTGCGATCACGGCCGGTTGAACTACAAGTGGATAGGCCGCGCCGACCGGCTGGCGGAAGTCCGAAGGCAGACTTCAGAAGGCAGAAGTGAAAAGACCACCTGGACCGTGGCGTTGAACGAAATTGCTGAAAAGCTGAAAAAGGCGCCCCACGGTTCGGTGGCCATCGTCGCCTCGGCCCGGCAGACGAATGAAGAGTTCTGGCTGCTCAAAAAATTGGCCGACAAGTTCGGCGCGCTCACGGATTCGATCGGGTATTTCGGCGAAGGCGACAAGCTGTTGCTGAACGTGGACCGGACCCCCAACCGGACCGGCGCGCGGCTTATCGGCATCTGTCAGGCGAACGTGGGCATCAAGATGATGGTCATTGCCGACAGCATCAAGGTCGGCAAGGTGAAAACCCTGATTGTGTTCGGGGAGGACGTGACGAAAAGCAGCCTTGACGCCGAACTGCTCGGCAAGCTGGACACGCTCATCGTCAGCGACATTCTGCCGAATGAAACGACGAAGCGGGCGCATTACCTTCTGCCCGGCTGCGCCCACGTCGAGAAGCGCGGCACGTTCACGAATATCAAAGGCCGCGTCCAGAAATTCATGAAGGCCGTGGAAGCACCCGGCGATGCCCGGCCGGAATGGGAATTTTTGCACGACCTGGTTTATAACGTCACCGGCCAGGACGGTTTCCTGACCATCGAAGGGCTGTTCAATGAAATGGCGAAAGACGTGCCCGCGTTCAACGGTTTGACCTGGGCGGGCCTCGGCGATACCGGCGTAACTGTCCCCACCTGACATGAACTGGAATTTCATCATTTTCAGCGTGATCAAGATCGCCATTGTGGTTGGCGTGGTGCAGGGCATGGTGGCTTATGCAGTGCTGGCCGAGCGCAAAATTTCGGCGTGGATTCAGGACCGCGTCGGGCCCAACCGCGCCGCCCCGCCATTCGTCAAGGCCATCCCCGGTCTCGGACCGGTATTGATTCGATTGGGCTTGTTCCAGCCGCTGGCCGACGGCTTGAAGTTCATGCTCAAGGAAGATTTCACGCCGGCCGGGGTGCGGAAGGTGTATTTCTGGCTCGCGCCGGCCATCGCGGTGATTCCTTCGATGCTGGTCATCGCGGTGATCCCGTTCGGCTCGCAGATCGGCCACCAGCAGATGGTCATCTCAGACTTGAATGTGGGCATCCTTTACACGTTCGGCATCGTGTCGCTCGGCGTCTATGGCATCGTGCTGGCGGGTTACGCGGCGAACTCGAAATATCCGTTTCTGGGCGGCATCCGGTCGAGCGCGCAGATGATTTCCTACGAAATTTCGATGGGCATGTCGGTGATTCCGGTCCTTCTCATCGTGGGCAATTTGAACCTGAGCCAGATCATCGGCTGGCAGTCGCAACACGGCTGGCTGGCGTTGTACTCGCCGGTTTCGTTCATCATCTTTCTGGTCGCGTCATTTGCGGAAACCAACCGGCTGCCGTTCGATTTGCCGGAGGCGGAAACCGAGCTGGTCGGCGGCTATCATACCGAATACAGCTCGATGAAATTCGCGCTGTTTTTTCTCGCGGAATATTCCAATATGATCGCCTCGGCGGCGATGATGGTAACGCTGTTTTTTGGCGGGTGGACGCTGCCGTTCTGGGGGCTGGATCACCCGGCGGGGAACCTGGGGATGGGTATCGCACACATCCTGGTTTTCCTGGTGAAAATGCTTTTGTTCGTGGTGTTGTTCATCTGGGTGCGCTGGATGTTTCCACGCTTCCGGTATGACCAGTTGATGGATTTGGGCTGGCGGAAATTCGTGCCGCTGGCGCTGGTGAACATTTTGGTGACGGCGATAGTTTTGTGGGCAAAAAGTTAATCGTGTTTCACGTTTCAAGCGGTGTTCGTAAAGCGTGAAACGTGAACAACGATTCGCAAACGGATTGAAAATTTGAAATGATTGTTAATCGCAAACCATTGACGCTTGCGGAGCGGCTTTATTTGCCGGCCATTGTCGGCGGATTCAGAGTCACGATCCGGCATGCTCTCCGTTCATTGTTCGGCGGCAAGACCGTCACGATGGAATATCCGGAGCAGAAATGGGCCGTGCCGCCGGATTATCGCGGCGCGCCGTATCTGGTGAAGGATCAGGATGGTCATACCAAGTGCGTCTCCTGCCAGCTGTGCGAATTCGTCTGCCCGCCCAAGGCCATCAAAATCATCCCCCCCGGCCCGGCGGGCGAACTCGCCGACCGCCCGAACGCGGAAAAAATGCCGCACGAATTCGAAATCAATTTCCTGCGTTGCATTTACTGCGGCCTGTGCCAGGAAGTCTGCCCGGAGGAGGCGATTTTCCTGCTCAAGGATTATTCCCTCACCGGCCTGAGCCGCGAGGAAATGGTTTACGGCAAGGAAAAACTGCTCGCGCTCGGCGGCGTTCATGGCGGCATCCAGAAATGGAAACACAAACTGGAAGAGGCGAAGGAACAGGAAAATTTTCCGGTGAAAGTCTAATCGGCAATGGAAGCCATCAACAACTTGCTCGGCGGAAGCATGGTGCCGGACGTTTTGTTTTACGTCTTCGCGGCACTGACGCTGTTGTGCGGCGTGCTCGTCGTCGCCAATCCCTTCAGCCGCAGTCCGGTCACCAGCGCGATGTTCCTGGTGCTGACCATCATTTCGATGGCCGGCCTGTTCGTGCTGTTGCACGCGTTCTTTCTCGCGGCGGTGCAGATCATCGTCTATGCCGGCGCGGTCATCGTCCTGTTCCTCTTCGTCATCATGCTGCTTGATTTAAAGGAGGAACAACGCCGGAAAATCAAATTGTTCGGCATCGTTACCGGGCTGATATCCGTCGGCGCGATAGTGACGATTTCCTTGAAAGCTTTGGGGGCGATGCCGCCAGGCGCGGAGGCGACGGCGCCGCAACTCGAAGGCGGAACGGCTGCCCTCGGTAAACTGCTGTTTACGCAATACGTCCTGCCGTTTGAAGTCGTTTCTGTCCTGCTGTTGGTGGCGATGGTCGGCGTGATTTTGCTGAGCAAAAAAGATTTGAAATGAAATCGGTTAATTCGTCAAACGGGTGGCGCAGGTTAAAAAGGTTGGCGGCTTTTGCTGCCGGCACTTATTTAACCCATTTAACCAGTCACTTTTTTAACTAACCCATGAACGTAGGCTTGGAACATTATTTAACGGTGAGTTTCTTGTTATTCGCACTCGGGCTGCTCGGCGTCATCATGCGGCGCAACCTGCTGGTGATTTACATGTCGCTGGAGTTGATGCTCAATGCGGCAAACCTCGCGCTCGTTTCGTTTTCGCGGTTCAACAACAAACTGGACGGCCAGGTCCTGGTCTTCTTCATCATCACCGTGGCGGCGGCGGAAGTGGCGGTCGGCCTGGCGCTCATTGTGGCGCTGTACCGCAAACGCCAGTCCGCCCACGTCGAAGACCTGACGAGCATGAAGCTTTGATTAAACCACGGATGAACACGGATAAACACGGATTCAATCGCGTAGCGCCAGTTTTTAAACCTGCTGTGTCGCCGATTTCCAAATCAGCGGAGCGCATAGTGGTACGGGCGTCCCGCCCGTGTGTTTCTGGCTTGAATCGAACGGGCGAGACGCCCGTGCCACTGCTGCGAGTGGGAAACCCGCGATACAGCAGACTTGGAAGTCTACGCTACGAGCAACCCGTTTCACGCCGCAGTTTTATCCGTGTCCATCCGTGTCCATCCGTGGTTGACCAGAAATGAAATACGAACTCCTGCCCTGGCTCATTTTGTTCCTGCCGCTGGTCGCGGCGGGCGGCATCACGTTGTTCACGTTGCGTTACCGCACGGTGAGCGCGTTGTTGTCCATCGGCGCCATTGTCACCGGTTTCGTCCTTTCCCTGATCTTCATCAACGCCAACGGCTGGCAGCCGGCGGTCGGTGAGATTTCCAAAAACTGGCTGTCCATCGGCACCCTGCACATCGATTTCGGACTGAAACTTGACGCTTTGAGCATGATGATGCTCCTGGTTGTCACCGGGGTGGGCGGCGCGATTCACATTTATTCGTTCGGCTACATGCACGAAGACAGCGGGTTCTCGCGCTTCTTCGCATTCATGAGCCTGTTCACCTTCTCGATGCTCGGCATTGTGCTGGCCAATAATTTCATTGAAATGTTCATCTTCTGGGAACTGGTCGGTGTTTCCAGCTATCTGCTCATCGGTTTTTGGTTTGAAAAGCCCAGCGCCGGTGACGCCGCGAAAAAAGCGTTTATCGTCAACCGTCTCGGCGACTTCGGATTCCTGCTCGGTATTTTGATGATCTGGGGAATTCTCGGTTCATTGAATTTTTCCGTGCTGCAAGGCCAACTTTCACAGAATTCTTTAGCCCTCGGAGCGATGTCGACCATCGCCGGCCTTCTGGTTTTCTGCGGCGCCGTAGGTAAATCCGCGCAATTTCCGCTGCACGTGTGGTTGCCGGATGCCATGGAAGGCCCGACGCCGGTCAGCGCCCTCATCCACGCCGCGACCATGGTGGCCGCCGGTGTCTACATGTTGTGCCGGATCTTCTTTGTGCTTAATCCCGAGGCGCTGCACGTCATCGCCTATATCGGCGGATTCACAGCGTTGCTCGCCGCGCTCATCGCCGTCCAACAGGACGACATCAAACGCATCATCGCCTACTCGACGCTGTCGCAACTGGGTTACATGGTGATGGCCGTGGGACTTTCCGGGCAGACCGCCGCGATGTTTCATTTGACGACCCACGCCTTCTTCAAAGCCCTGCTGTTTTTGAGCGCCGGCTCGGTCATCATCGCGCTGCACCACGAACAGAACATCTGGAAGATGGGCAGCCTGAAACAGAAAATGCCTGTCACGTTCTGGACCTTCCTCGTCGGCGCGCTGGCCCTGTCCGGCATGTGGCCATTCAGCGGATTTTTCAGCAAAGACAGCATTCTCGCGCAAGCGTTGGAGCAGGGCCATCAACTTCCATGGCTGGGCTATCCGCTTTTCATCACCGGCGTTCTGGTTGCCGGATTGACGACGTTCTACATCTTCCGGTTGTTCTTCGTTGTTTTCTTCGGCAAGGAAAAATCCGAAATCGCATCGCACGCGCACGAATCGCCGGCGGTGATGACGCTGCCGCTGGTCGTGCTCGCCATTTTCAGTTTCATTGGCGGCTACCTCGGTATCGCCGGTGTCTATCACGGCCTGTTTGCCGGTGAAACCGAAAAATCCGCAGGCTTGGCCGCGGCGCTTTTCGAGCCGTTCATTAATTCACCGCTGGCCGCGGCGCTTGGTTTATGTGTGGTGGCGATTGGTTTCTTTGCCGCCTTCTCGCTTTACGCCAAAGCCGATAAAGACCCGCTGCCGGTAATCCTTGGCCCGTTGGCGACCGCGATGAAAAACAAATTTTACTTCGACGAACTTTACGAAGCCACCGTCATCCGCCTGCACGATTTCATCGCGGCGGTGATGGATTGGATTGACCGCTGGCTGGTGGAAGGCCTGTGCATCGGCCTGGTGCGCGGCGGCACGGATTTGACCGGACGCGCCTTGCGGCTGGTCCAGACCGGCAACCTCCAGACCTACGCCTTCCTGTTTGTGCTCGGCGTGGCGGTGGTCATGTACTTCGTGCTTGGAAAATGACGACAACTCGCAAGAACAGTAAACGAATTGAAGTGAGCGGTGGCCGGCCCGCCCTCACCCCGGCCCTCTCCCCCGGGAGAGGGAGAATTATCGTCAGCCGGTCGGTGAAACGGGTCCGGTCGAGAGTTTCGAAAGGCGATCTTTCCTGTTCCCTCTCCCCGGGGGAGAGGGTCAGGGTGAGGGCGGACGTTCGGACTAATTCTGGATTTCAGTCTTCGCAAGACGGTTTTTACAACTAATGTCGATGTTAACTTACATTTTGGGCTGGCCGCTGGTGGTGGCGCTGGCATTGGTGTTCGTGCCGCGCAACTACCGCGTCATCATCCGCGGTATCGCCGTGCTCGCCACGCTCATCTCGGCCGTCCTGGCCGTGAAAATGTTCTGCGCCTATGGCCACGCGCCCATCGACGCGGACGGTTACCGTTTCGTACAGCAGGTTCCCTGGGTCGAATCGCTCGGCATCAGTTACCACGTCGGCGTGGATGGTTTGAACGTGGGCCTGATTTTGATGGGCGCCATCGTCGCCTTTGCGGCGGCGTGTTGCGCGTGGGAAATCAAGGAGCGCGAGAAGGAGTTTTATATTCTGCTGCTGGTGATGAGCGGTGGCATCCTCGGCGCCTTTGCGTCGCTGGATTTGTTCTTCTTCTATTTCCTGCATGAACTTGCGCTGGTGCCGACGTTCATCATGATTGGCGTCTGGGGCCGCGGTGAACGGAAGAATTACGCCACGTTCCAGATCACGCTTTACCTGAGCCTCGGCGCGCTCATCGCCTTGATCGGGCTGATCGCCCTTTACGTGCAATCCGGCGCGAACACGTTCGACATTCCCAAACTGACGGAATACATCCGGCAACAACCGTTGTCAGCGCACGCCCAAAATTTCATTTTCCCGCTCCTGCTGTTCGGGTTCGGCATTCTGGTCTCGCTCTGGCCGTTTCATTCCTGGGCGCCGCTGGGTTACGGTTCCGCGCCCTCGCCCACCTCCATGTTGCACGCGGGCGTGCTGAAAAAATTCGGCCTGTACGGTCTGATCCGCATCGCGCTGCCCCTGGTGCCGCAGGCGGCGCAAAGCTGGATGCAAATCCTCGCCTGGCTTTGCCTCGGCAACATCCTCTACATCGGCTGGGTGGCGATGCGGCAGAAGGACCTCAACCTGCTCATCGGCAACTCCAGCGTGGCGCACATGGGCTTTATTTTCCTCGGCATCGCCAGCCTGAACCTCATTGGCGTGACCGGTGCGGAATTCATCATGGTGGCGCATGGCTTCCTGGCGGCGTTGACGTTTGCCCTGAGCGGTTACATTTTTCAAAAGACCGGTACGCTCCAAATCAGCGAGCTCGGCGGGCTGTGCCGGCAATTGCGGTTCATTGGCACCGCGCTGCTCATGGCCGCGATGGCCGGGTGCGGACTGCCGGGTTTTGCCAATTTCGTCGGTGAAGTCACGGTGTTCTTCGGCTCGTGGACGGTGTTCCCGCTCGTGACCGGTCTGGCGCTGTGGGGCGGGCTCATCATCGGCGCGGTCTATATGACCCGCGCCGTTCGCAACGTTTTGCACGGGCCGTTGCCGGACAAATGGGCGGGCCTGGCCGACGCCACGAGCCTCTGGCGCAAGCTGCCGTATGCACTGTTGCTGGCGAGCCTGTTCGTGTTCGGTTGTTTCCCGCGGCTGCTGACGGAGAAAATCACGCCCGACGCGCAGAAAATTGTGACGATGGCGCGAGGTGAAACAGTAGCCATGGGTGGCACCCGCCTCTGGCGGGTTCAATTCGGCGTCCCGCCGGATTGCGACGGCGCGCAACTGGTTGGGGTGGATCACACAGGCAATCGCGGGCTTCATCCGCAAGCGGTTTCGGGCGCGACGCCTGAAACCACCCGCGGGACGCGGGTGCTACACGACAATTCCAGCGTCGCCCTGGGAGAAAACACGATTTTAAATTGATGAACGCTTCCTTGATGAGTCTGGAACTCTGGGTGATTGTGCTCGGCGTGGTGCTGATGCTGGCGGATTTCCTCGTCGCGCCCGAACGCCGGCGCTTTCTGGCTTACCTCGCCATCGCCACGCTCGGAGCCCTGCTGATTACGAACCTGGGCGACGCCACCACCGGCACGGCTTTCCACGGCGCGTTCGTGGAAGATACACTGGCGATCTTTTTCAAGCGGTTCTTCCTGATTGCCGCCATGCTGGTGCTGTTCATGTCGCTGGAATTTTCCGACCGCATCGCCGGTGGCATCAGCGAATACTACTCGCTCATTGCCTTTGCGCTGTCGGGGATGTTGTTCGCGGCGTCGGCCAACGACTTCGCCATGCTCTTTGTCTCCGTCGAACTGATCACCATCACGTTTTACGTGCTGACCAGTTTCCAGCGCAGCCGGCTGGTTTCACTGGAAGCGGGCGTGAAATACCTGATCCTCGGCGCGTTGTCGTCGGCGTTTCTCGTGTTCGGCATCGCGCTGGTGTGGGGCACCACGGGCCAGCTGAATTTCACCGAACTGGCCAGGGTGGCCGCGCAATTTGAGACCAACAAAATCTTCCTCATCGGCGTGCTGTTCGTGCTCGTTGGCCTCGGCTTCAAAATCGCGGCGTTTCCGTTTCAGATCTGGGTGCCGGACGTTTACCAGGGCGCACCGACACCATCCACAGCCTTTCTCGCCGTCGGTTCCAAGGCCGCCGGGTTCGTTCTTTTATTGCGCGTGCTGTTTACCGCCCTGCCGGACGTGGCGAAACACTGGGCGGATTTGCTCATCGTCATTTCCGGCATCACGATTCTTTACGGCAACCTGTGCGCACTGCCGCAACGCAATTTGAGACGGCTGCTCGGTTATTCGAGCATCTCGCACGCGGGCTATCTGCTGCTGGGCGTGGCGGCGCTGAGCATCACCGGGCAGGCGGCACTGCTCTATTATCTGGCGGGTTATCTGTTCACGGTGGTGGCGGCGTTCCTGGTCATTTGCGTCATGATGCGGCACCTGGACAGCGAGGACATTTCGGGACTCGCGGGTTTGAATCAACGCTCGCCGTTACTGGCCACAACCCTGACGCTGGCCATGGTGTCACTGGCGGGTATTCCGCCGATGGCAGGTTTCTTCGGGAAATTTCTGCTGCTGAAAGCCGTCATCCAGCAAGGCGCGATAAATCACAATCATGGCTACTATTGCCTCGCTTTCACGGCGCTCGCTGGCGTGGTGATTTCGCTCTATTACTATTTCGGCGTCATCCGCGCAATTTATTGGAGCAAGAATGTGCCGGATTTGTCGCCGATTCCTTTGTCCGGGTCGGTCAAATTCGCCGCCTGCGTTTGCATCGCCGGGATGTTCTGGATCGGCCTGTTTCCGAGCGTGGTGCTCAACCTCGCCACGGAAGCAGCCAAAGCTTTGGCGCTGTAGTCCCCTCAAAAGATGTAGCGCAGTCGTCCCGACGGCGGGAACATCACCCGGGCGGGACGCCCGGTAAATCCGCAGGCGAGAACGCCTGCGCTACGGAATTCATCGCTCGTCAATCGGGTAACGCCGCTCAGTGTGACTTCGGCTCGGCGCCCCACCACACCAGGCACAGTCCGGCTTCATGCGTTTCCCCGTCCTGGAAAGCCGCTCTTCGTGCATCAACTTCCGCCACCGTCGTCCACGCCCGTGTATCCAAGCCCTCAATGTACCGCGGCTGGTTCCCGGTTTGCACCGGTTCAACCGGCCCGAGCCAATGAAATGTCGGTTTGGGGGCTTTGAAGGTCGTGGAGGCGGACGGGTTATTGGTTTGTGACGTGGAATTGGTGTTAACCTGTTGCTGGGCCAGAACCTGGCACGCGGCGAACAGAACCGTGAGAAACAATATCCGCTCCTTTTTCATGAGTTAACCTCGACCCACCTGGCGCGTTCTGTCAAGTGATGCCAAACCCGAAAAACTCAACTTTTTTGCAACTTTCCCGGGTGGATTCCTAAGTACAGCCATGAAGATGCAAATGATGGAACACCTTTCGGGAACCGGCATCTCCGGGTTCCCAACGAAAATGACTGAATCAACCATGGCTGACCTATGAAAACAATGCTTCGTTACCCCCTGGCTGTCGCCGCCCTGGTCGCTGGCGCCAGCTTCAATGTTCTCGCCGGTCTTCCCGCGGGCCAGGTGGATTTTGGCAAATTCACCCCGCCCGGCGACGGTGGCCAATTTGTGGAAATCCAGATCAACAGCAACTTGCTGTCACTCGCCGCCCAGGTGGTTGAGAAACAACAACCCGAGGCAGCCAAACTTTTGCACGGCGTGCAACTCGTTCACGTGAACGTCGTCGGGCTTACCGACGAGAACCGCGCCGAGATGACGAAACGCGTCCGACAAATCCGCCACGACCTCGACGCCCAGGGCTGGGACCATAACGTGGTGGTGCAGGGAAAGGACGGCCAGGATGTCGGCATCTACACCAAAACACGCGGCGGAGAGGCGCTGGCTGGACTCGCCATTACCGTGATCGATGCGAAGGACCAGGTCGTGCTGATCAACATCGTCGGCGACATCCGGCCCGAACAGGTTGCGGCCCTGGGTGAGAAGCTGGACATCAAACCCCTCAAAGACATTGGCGCCGCCCTGAAAGATACGGCTTCCAAAGATGCCGCGCCGAAAGAAGAAACCCCCAAAGAAGCGGCTCCGGAGAATTGATTGGTCATGTTATAGGCGGTGCTGGTTTTCAACCTGACCGCCATTGCCCCTCCTCAAACTCTCGCCCCCCAAAGCCATGAATCCGACTTCACCACCACCGGCAACGCGCCGTTCGGCCCGCCGGCTTTGGCTCTGGGGTCTCCTCGCCACGCCTTTGCTGCTGCTCCTTCTGGTGGGCGCAGGCGTGGCCAGTTTCTTTTACCTGGGTTCCGATGCCCGGGCGTTGCGCAATGGATTGATGAAGTCCAGCGGTGTTGAGTGGCGACAGCGGATCGCCCTGAATGCGGGCCGCCTCACGCTGGGCGCCGTCCGCGCCGGGTTGTCATGCGCCCGGCTGGACCCCGGGGCGCGTGCCGCAGTTCAATCCGTCCGGAGTGCCGAGGTGGGTGTCTATCAGTTGGCCTCGGGAACGCCGTCGCCGGATCGCGTTGCCATGCTCGCCGCTGCCGACTCGGCCATGACCATCCGCGGTTGGGAACGCGTGGTGGGGGTGATGGACGGCCACGATCTGGTTGCGGTTTACCTGCCGGAAAAAAATATTTCCGCCCATTACTTGAAATGCTGTGTGCTGGTGCTTGACGGCAAGGAAATGGTTCTCGTTTCCGTCCAGGGCAATCCGGAACCGCTCCTCAAGTACGCATTTGACCAGGCCGGCCTTGACGCCCAGGCCCGGTCGTTGGCGCAACGGTGAGGTGCGGAACCCCGCACAAAACCGGAGCGAGCGGGTGGCGACAAAGATTTCGCTCCTCACGGGGCAGAGCCGGCAGCTAAACTGCAACTTTGGCCTGAAAGAGCCTTATCGTTCGCCGCTGGAAGAAATACATGGCGCCGGCAACCAGGAGCGGAATCACCCCGCGGCCCCAGGGCATAGCCAGGTGGCTGTTTGCTGAAAAACCCAGGTAAAAAGAATGCGGCTCGATCTTAACGTACCAGATCACTGCGTAGAGCGAACAGAGGGCGCAGGAAATCGCCATCCACTTGAGTTTCACCGCCGCGCGCCGCGCCAACCAGCAGAACAGGAGCGTTGCCAGCGCAACCGCGAGATAATCCACGACATGACAGGCCAGGAGCAAACGGTGAAAGGCAACCGGGTCGTTGGCAGCCACATCGAGTTTCTTTGAATCCCAGCCGTAACCCAGCGTGATTACCAACAACAGCTCGAGGACCAGGAACAGGGCCCACAATACCGGATAAGCCAGCAGCGGCAGCAGACCGAAAGTGACGACGTCATGCCGGCCCCACCAGGATGAGCGTCGCAGCGTCACCATCATTTGTTCCGCCAGAACCAACGGGTCGCCGAGTTGTGCGTTCGCGCGAGTTTCCGCATCAACCTCGGACAATCCCTCCGCCAAGGCAGCTTGTTTCAAGTCGTCGCAATGGTCGGCCACTTCCCGGACCAACCGCCGCATCTGTACGATAGGACAGCCCAGTTCCACCAGCCGGCGCCGCAAAGGTTCAATGAAATCAGGCACGGCGTTCCTCCATTAACAACGAGACACCGGTGGTCACGCGATTCCATTCGCTGGTTAATTCGTCGAGCCGTTTCCGACCGCGGGCGGTGAGTTTGTAATAATTGCGGTTCCGGCCCTCCACCTCTTGCCGCCGGCTGCTCACCTGCTTTTCCGCTTCCAGATAATGCAGGTACGGGTAAATGCAACCCTCGCCAAAAGCCAAAGCCTCCCCCGTCCGGGTCCGGATTTCCTCCACGATCTGGTACCCGTACATTTCCTGGCGGGCCAGCAGCCGCAGCACCAGCAGTTCCGGGACACCGTTCAAAAAACTGGGATTGGTTTTCTTCATCACGGTGATAATACCTATAACCATGAGGCTTGTCAACCTCAAACTGTGAGGCTACGGCGGCGCGGATTTGAACACCGGCAAACTCATTTAAAGCAACGATTTAACGCAAAGATGCCAAGTCGCAAAGCCGCAGAGGTATGCAGAAATATCCCAAAGGGATTGTGTCATTCAGCCCGGCGTTGCCCCGACGGAGTCGGGGTTACGCTGGGTGGTGAATCATAAATTAAAATCAACCCTGAAGAGTTTGAATCAAATCACGTCAAAACGGTGACCCAGGGTAGTCGCTTCCTTGCCGCGCCAAAGCGTAGCGGCGGCGGGCGCTCCAACCCCGGGCCGATGGATGGAACCCCGTTGGGATTCTCGGAATGCGGTTTTAGCCCGGCTCCTTCGGCAGCCTCGGCCGCCGTGGCGGTGGACCAGATTTTTTCTCACGCAGCGAGCGTTCAAGCATGTGTTCAAGCATGCGTGGAAATTCCATGAGGAACATATGACTTTCTCGGTCTCCAAAACCCATTTCCTCCATGAATGGCCCGTGCATAGTGAACTCAGTGAAGCGTCGAAGCCGGTGCATTTCATGTTCGATGGCGGCAAGTTCGCCTGACTTCACTGCTCGATATACTTCCATTGCCAATTCATAAAGCCAAGGAACATCGTCTTTGATCATGCTCGCAGCCATGAGAATCCCCACTGGGTCGCTTGGGTCGCCAGTCATGTGCATCATCTCTTCGAACATCATTGGATGGAATCGGCGGAGTTTTCTGCGGCGAAAAGGTTCACCGTTTCCGGCGAGACGTTCGGCCACACGTGATGGCAAAGCTTTCATTTCTTCAACCAATTTTGCCACAGGACTGTCCTCAGCGGTTTCTTTTTCCACTTTTCCTTCCCGCTTCGCCAATTTCTTCAGGATTTCATCTTCTGTTACCTTGAACGCGGTGACCTGTGCTTTGACAACATCCGCATCAAGTTCAAGCGTAGGAACGCGCCGAGCAAGTTGTTGAACGAGCTTCGTTAAATCCGTCTCGCTGTCGTCACAGTTCTGGAATTGATAGAACGGTCCGGTGCTGACGCGACTCAATGGAACGCCTAACGCGATTCCTAGAACGGGAGTATTCAACTTACCCTTTGCGACCCCTGCTTCATACAATATCCATGGGCGGTCGAGGCTTCTCTCGGAGAACAGGCAAACAACATCCGACGTACTCTGCAATTTTGTCATCAACCTCTTATACCATTCGTCTCCGAAATCAATTCCCTCAGTGCCTTTCTTGTCGGAAGAACGAAATGACTTGATCATCCCCGCACTCACGCTCTTGAGTAATTTGCTGAACGCCTCTGCGAGATCGGCATCCCGGGTGTCGTGACTGATGAATACAAGCGGTCCGGATGCCGACGATGCAAGAACGTCATTCTCTGTGGCGGCGGTTTTGCCTTTCTCTGATTCACTCATTGCATTGCCCTTTCTATTTTTTCCTCTGTATCTTCACCGCAACCTTCAGGTACAGCGCGGTATGAGCATCATTTCTGTACAGGTGCTTTAGGTCGTGGCCTGCGAATTGCGACTACGGCAGAAATCACACCAATGAGAACCAGCACCACACCGATCCAAGCCCCATTAGCCTTGAGAAAACTGATCGCGTTTTGACTACTGGTGAACGAAACAATCAGTCCCAACAGCGCCAAAAGCAATGAGCCTGAAGTGAGAAGCCAGCGGTTCTGCAGCGACGCAGCCTCGTCCCTCAGCGTTGTACTAATCACTTGTGGAATGGAGCGCGACGCTTCGTTCTGCTGACGATTGAGCGTATCAACTTCTATGCTCAGGTTATTGAGCGAATCATGAATGGCCCCATATTCATCTGAAACTATTTTGAACTGCTGATCTATTGTCTTGAGTTTCTGAGCCAAGGCGTGCCAGGGATACCCTGACTTGATAAGGTTATCGAGTAAGGCTTCAGGCCCACCCTCGGCAACCGCATCTTCCCACTCGTTGTCTCGCATACCTACAGGGGCGCCGGTGCGCCGTGAGCGCACGTAACCAGTTTGACCTTGGTAACTGCCCTCGTAACACTTTAGCGGAACCTCGCCTTCTTCTAACTTCAGAATTGTTACCCGATAAATCCGTTCCTTTTGGAGAAATCGCCGTTCTTGGTTCGACGTGTTCGTAATTGTCCAATTCAGAGTTCCGTGATAGCCGGCATCAATCTGGGTTGTCGGAGCGACAATCCCTTCTCTGGAAAGATCGGTGCACGGGCTGAGGATGGCATGAAGCGCGCATCCGGGATAAATTTTCTCCACCGTGGCCGGACGAAAATCAATCGTTTCCAATGAAGTGATTGCGACCGAATGCCCCGGCGGAACTCGGATCCCCTTTTTGGTTTTGCCGAGCGTGAATTCCTTACTCGCATTCAGGAATTCACCTTCGTCTCCGAGACGCAGAACATAGGAATTTGGGCGAACCGAGCTAGGGTCGCCATTAAGTTATGACTGTCCCAAGCAACTTTTTCAGTTCATTGTCGTTGAGGATTGTCGCCATAATCGCGGGTTAGTGCATGTTGAGCCCCCACCGTCCGAAATGCAAGCGCTTACAAAAAGAAGCAAATCTTCTACCCTGCACATGCGCCGCGACCTCGTTTTGCGGAATGTAGGACGTTGGGCCGGATTAAGGCATGCGCTGGCAAATTCATTGTGTTGGCTGGCCGGCAGAACCGTCTCCCGACCCGAGTCGTCCCACTGTGTCAGTCATTGTGTAGTGAACGAATTGCCGTCCAAGTGCAGTCAGCATGTATGGCTTCGTATCCTCAAATGCGGATTCCATTGTGGTCGGCGCGAGCGCCTTGGAACGCCTTGGATTTTTACGCAGAAAGTGACCGTCCACAGTAGTTTCTCGTTCCTGCCGGATGACGCCACCTATGCTTAGATCACGAATTAACATCTTGTAAAGATCAGCTTCTGCCGAGTCTTCTCTCGGAAGATTTCCATATATCTCCGTCCAGATATCAAACCTCGTTGCACCAGAGTTGTGGAAAATCTGGTTAATCACCGCGAAATGAGCTTCGTGATAGAGGTTCAACCAATCTATAAACAAACGAACAACATCGTCAGAACACAAGCGCGTGCCACCAGCGTTCACGAGGAGGTTTAAAACATATCTACGCTTTTCATCGGTATCGGCTCGATCCCATGTGCGGAATGCCTTGCGCACAAGATTTAGATACTCTTCGCTTTGTATACGCTCATCAATCTGGCTACCCAGTTTTTCAAATCTGTCGGAGATTTCGCTGAGTGTTTCCGCCAACTGTCGGATTTTCTTCTTATGTTCATTCAACCACTGCGTTCTCAAATCATCCGCTTTAAAGTCGGGAGCTTCAGTTTTAAGGCTGGCCATAGTGCTGATGAACCCACCAACCCAAGGAACGCTGCCAAGTGCCGCCAGCAAGAATTTCTCGAAGAATCTTTTTCGTCCCGAAGGAGTCAATTCCGCGATTTGATTGTTGATCTGCTCAACTTTCGCATCGTCTCCTACTACTTCGGGAATTTCGATTTTGTCATCAGTATTCAATTGGTCATTTCTGCACCTTCGCCGCAACTTTCAACCGCAACGCATTTAATCGGATGAAGCCGGTGGCGTCGTCCTGGTTGTACGATTTCGTCGGGTCGGCTTCCATCGTGGCGATGTGCGGATTGTAGAGGCTCACCGGACTTTTCCGACCAGCGGCCATGATGTTGCCTTTGTACAGCTTCACCCGAACGGTGCCGGTCACGTTCCGCTGACTCTCGGTCACGAATGCCTGCAACGCCAGCCGCTCGGGCGAAAACCAGTAGCCGTAATACACCAGCTCCGCGTACCGCGGAATCAGCGAGTCCCGCAGGTGCATGACTTCCCGGTCCATGGTGAGGCTTTCCATCTGCCGGTGGGCAAAGTGCAAAATCGCGCCGCCGGGCGTCTCATACACGCCCCGCGATTTCATGCCTACGTACCGGTTCTCCACCATGTCCACCCGCCCGACCCCGTGCTTGCCACCAATCTTGTTCAACACCTGCATCACGCCGAGCGGGGAAAGGGCCTTTCCATTCACCGCAACGGCGTTGCCCCTTCTGAACTGAATCGTCACGAACTCCGGTTTGTTCGGCGCGTCTTCAGGAAACACCGAGAGCGTGGTGAACGAGCCGCGATACTTTTTGTCGCTCGCGTCCAGCCACGGGTCTTCGAGAATGCCCGCCTCGTACGAAATATGCAGGAGGTTCCGGTCGCTCGAGAACGGTTTCTTCGCGCTGGCCTGGACGGGAATCCGGTGCCGGGCACAGTAATCAATCATCTCCTGCCGGCCGGGAAATTCGTTGCGATACCGCGCGTCCCGCCACGGGGCAATCACCTGCAACTCCGGCGCCAGCGTGGCGGCGGTCAGTTCAAACCGCACCTGGTCGTTGCCCTTGCCGGTGGCGCCGTGGGCGATGGCGTCGGCCTTTTCCTTTTTGGCCACGGCAATCATGCCCTTGGCAATGAGCGGCCGGGCGATGCTGGTGCCGAGGTAATACTGGCCTTCGTAAATCGCGCCGGCCTGGATCATCGGATAGATGAAGTCGCGCGCAAATTCCTCCTGCAAATCCGCGATGTAAATTTTGGACGCGCCGGTTTTCCTGGCCTTCGCCTCGAGGCCGCGCAATTCCTCCGCCTGCCCGATGTTCGCGCAAAAGGCGACCATCTCGGCGTCATAAGTTTCCTTGAGCCACGACAACAGGACCGAGGTGTCGAGGCCGCCCGAATATGCCAGAACGATTTTCATGAGCGGATATTATCCGTCCAAGCCGCCACAAACGCAAAGGGGAAATGGAAGACGGTCAATTTGAGGCCGGCGCCGTCTTTTGCATCCGGGCGACGTCCGCAAGCGCCGCCGGATCCGTGAGCGCGCTGCCGGACGAGAAATAAGTGGTCGTCGGTCGCGCGCCCCGCCATTGCCAGTATTCTGCGTGGCTGTCGGCGAAGGCGAGCGTGGTGCCGTTCCGATGCGCCCACGCCGGGATGTTGTACCAGTTGTTGATCGCGGGTGAGTAAAGAAAATGCCCGTCATCAATCGTGGCATCATCCTCCTCCAGAAACGTGAGCGTCCGCGACGGATTCCGGATTTGGCTCATCTGGTGCAGAGGATAGACGCCGTAATCATTCGTGTCTCGCGACGGCCCGCCCATGAAACAACTCAGGGAATAGGTGCGCAGGATCGGAAGGCTGGTGCCCAGAACCAGGCTACGATTTGCCGGACACCGGTAAACTTGGACATTTTTCACATACGGATAAATCGTGCCGGCGGTAATCGTCGACGGAGCCGAATCCAGACCGGTATTGCCGATCACCCACGAGTTGGTCGGACTTTCGGCGACGTTCGGCGTGCGCATGTCCCAGTCGTTGAGCGCCAGCACGCCGTGATCTGCGTCAGCGTACATTTGCCAGGCCAGATTCAACTGCCTTTGATTGTTCAGGCAGACGGTGCGTTTCGCGTTCTCCTTGCCCTGCGACAACGCCGGCAAGAGCAGCGCCGCCAGGATCGCGATGATGGCGATGACCACCAGCAGTTCAATCAGTGTGAAGGCCAGCCGGAAATTTCGTCCGGCGCAAATGCCGCCATAGTCGGGAGACTTCATAATTGTCTGGCAGCAGGTTGCACGGTTCAAAGACTCACGGCGTATCCACCAACGCAACCCGGACTTTCTGATTGAATTGCGACGACATGGTTTGTGCCCGGGTGGTGATTTTCAGGGCCAAATCCTGGTCGTTATTCGCCTCCACGATCATGCCGAGGGCCGGGTCATACCAAAATTCACCGGAGATTTTCCCCTTTTTGATTTCAACCACCATGCCGCTGGCCGTGGAAATGGTTTTGGTCGAAATATTGCCCACCGCATCCACGTGCGCGCATTGGCGGTCGCCATGCTGTTCCCAATTCTTGAAGGTATACTTCAGATCCACCGTTAGAACCCCGATGGAGGTGGACACGTCTTCCTTAAAAGGCCAGGTGTCGCCAATATTGACCGTGTGGCCCGGGAGGGAATCGGCGAAAGAACCGTACCGTTTGAGCGTGTCCTCGCTGAACATTTGCCGGAACATCGCCTGTGACTGCGGCTGCGCGGTCGCGGCAATGCGCCTGGTCAATTCGTCGACGCCCGTCATCTTTTCCACCTTGCCGTTCGCATCAGTAAAATATTGAATGCGCGAACCAATCATCGCGCGCAGCACCGGCGCGACCGGACTGCTGCCGTCCTGGGCCGGATTTTGCAGGGAATCGAAACTCAACACGTTGTGGTCGCCCTGGGAAACATCCATCGATTCGGTCTCAAATTCTAGTTCCAGTTGCCGGCCGCCATTATCCAGCGCCTTGAGCGCGGATATATCAAAACCCTGGGTGAGTTTCATTTCCTGCGCCACGGGCTGCGGTTGATCAGGCACATCTGTTTTGGTGGATTGGGACACTTCTATGCGCATGGGATATTTTTTGCCGACCGTCCATTTGATCCTCATGTCCACCGGCTTATCGGACGCGCCGGAGGCCAGGGTGGCATCAGCTCCGTTCCCGTTGTTTCCGGGGGTGGCGGCCGCATTTCTGGATTTGGAACAGCCGGCCAGCAAGACCGCGCCAGCCACGACACAGAGCGGGAGAATAACACCAAGTTTTTTCATAGGATCAGGTAAATTGTTCCGAGATTCATTGCACCACCCTATACTTAGGAAAAATTGGCCAATAGTTGCACGGTTTTTATATTTGTTGTTCCAGAACCATTGAATTTCACAAAGGCGGTGCACCGGCGGTTGTTTGAATTCATAAATTTCCAGGTCTCTTGGCCGTGGCCGGTGCCATTCCCAAGGCGACCAGAAAACCAAAGTTCTTAACCGGAAATCACGGATACGCCTCAATCAGGCGGCTTTCCAATAGATTTGTCCAGCATTAATTCAACTCATCACCATCCCCGGCCCTCTGGCGAAAAGAATTGCCGCCGGAAACCCCGGGTTGCTTTATCGGAACACTGACCGCCTGACACCGGCTGGCAAGAGAGAAAATTAACGGACGCGCTTCGCCGCGATGCCCAGCGGTTCGATGTGCACGAGCACGTCGTTGACGGAGGGCATGGTGTCGCGGATTTTGTCCTTCACTTCGTGGGCGATTTCGTGCGAATGCAGCACGGTCATCTGCGGGTCCACCTCCACATGCATGTCCACGTAAAATTGATAGCCCATCTTGCGGACAAAACATTTCTCGACGCGCGCCACCCCGGGAATCGTTTCGGCCAGCCGCCGGATTTGCTCGCGGATTTTGCGGTCGGGCGCGGTGTCCATCAATTCATTCAACGCCGGAGGCAGCACTTTAAAGCCGTTCCACGCGATGACGCACGCCGCCGCCATTGCCGCCCAGTCGTCCGCCGCCTCGAAACCCGGACCGCCGAGGAGGGCCACGCTGATGCCGATGCCGGCAGCAAATGAGGTGATGGCGTCGCTGCGATGATGCCGGGCGTCGGCGCGCACAGCCAGGTTGTCCACCGCCCGGCCTTCGCGCCGGACGAAGCGGAACAGGATTTCCTTCACAATGACCACCACGACCAAAACCGCGAGGGTGAACGGCGCGGGCGAGGGATGCGGCTGGGCCACTTCACCAAGCGCCTTGGTCACAATCCAGCCGGCGGCGAACAAAAGCATCCCCGAAACAATCGCCGCCGCAATGGGCTCGGCCTTGCCGTGCCCGTAGGGATGATCCTCGTCCGCCGGTTCCGCCGCCACCACCACGCCGCGCCAGACGATGAGCGAACTGAAAACGTCGGCGAAGGACTCGACGGCATCGGCGACGAGCGCGTGCGAATGGCCGGCGATGCCCGCCGCCAGCTTGACCGCCGACAGAACGGCGTTGGTCGCCATCCCGATGAAGGTGGCGCGCAGGCTGCGTTGCAGACGGTTCGGCGGCATAATCTATTTCCGATTTATGATTTGGGATCGATGATTTTCAAAAGCGGCCGCGGCTCAATCATAAATCGAAAATCGTAAATCATAAATTAAATCAGGTGGCAGAACATCCCGTCGCGGAGTTTCGGCTCGAACCATGTGCTTTTCGGCGGCAGGACGCCGCCCGCGTCGCTGATGGCCATCAACGTCCTGACACTCAGGGGAAACATCGAAAACGCGCAGGCGAATTCGCCGCTGTCCACCAGCTTTTCCAGTTCTGCCGCGCCGCGAATACCACCAACGAAATGGATGCGCTGGTTCGTGCGCGGATCGGTAATGCCGAAGACCGGCCCGAGTACATGCTTTTGCAGCAGAGCCACGTCGAGCAATTCGCCGGCGGCGTGCCCGCCCAGAACGTGAGGGTGGAACACCAGGGTGTGCCACTTACCGGCCAGATAAAGGCCGAGTTCGTGTTCGTGGACAGGTACGGCGGCACCCCGGGCGTCGATCGCGAAAACCTTTCCGAGAATTTCCAGTAACTGCTCCGGCGTCCAGCTGTTCAAATCCTTCAATGCCCGGTTGTAAGGCAAAACCTGCATTTGATTGTGCGGAAAAATCACGGCGAGGAACCGGCCGCTTTCACCCGTGCCCTGGCGCGATTGATAGACGCGCGCCGCGGCCGCGCTGCGATGATGGCCGTCGGCGATGTACAGGTTGGGAATCCGCGCAAATTGCGTTTCGATGAACCTGATATCGTGCGGCTCCCGAAGGGTCCAGGACATATGCCGCACACCGTCCCGGGCTGTGAAATCAATCTCCGGTTTGCCGGCGGTCTTTTCCGCGATGAATGTGTCCAAAGCGCGGGCGGCGGGATAGGTCAGGAAGACCGGGCTGGTTTGCGCATTCAGGGTTTCGATGTGCCGCACACGATCGTTCTCCTTGTCCACGCGCGTCTGCTCGTGTTTCCGGATGATGCCGCGTTGATATTCCTCGCAACTGGCGGCCGCAACCAGGCCGGTCTGCACATGTGAACCCATGACCTGCCGGTACAGATAAAAGCAGGGTTGTACATCCGGTTTGAGCGCGCCGTCCTGGATGAGTTTTTGAAAATTTTCCCGGCCCCGGGCATAGACTTCCGGTGCATGCACATCCGTTTCCGGTGGCAGATCTATCTCCGGTTTGCTGACGTGCAGGAAACTAAGCAGATTGCCCGCAGCGATGGCGCGCGCCTCGTCCGACGACATCACGTCGTAGGGCAATTCGCAGATTTGCGGGGCGAGTTCCGGTCGGGGCCGCACCGCGGCAAAGGGTTTTACACTGGCCATAAAAGCGGCGTGAAGATACGGGCGATTCCGATTTGAGGCACGCCGAAATTGAATCTCACTGCGTCAATGTCTTCTTCGGTGCCGGGTCGAGCATCTTCACCACACCCCGGTCCCCATCCACTTGTACCAGATCGCCCGTGCGAATGACTCGCGTAGCCGAAGCCACGTTCGTTACCGCCGGCAATCCGTATTCCCGTGCGACAATGCTGCCATGCGAGAGAACCCCGCCCTGTTCAACGACCAGACCGGCGGCGGTGATGAAATACGGGGACCACGCCGGATCGGTGAAGGGGGCAACGAGGATTTCGCCGGGGAGAACCTGCTCGTGATTGTTCGCTTTCAGAATAACGCGGGCTGGTCCGGTGACAACGCCGGGAGAAACCGGAATGCCCTCCAGAAGTTTCGTTTCCGCGTTTGCTGTTGGCTC
>JANWKE010000147.1 GCA_025451535.1 Verrucomicrobiia bacterium | reverse complement strand
TTGAGCTGGGACGGGAATCCCACGCGTTGCGGACGGAGACGCTGACCGGAAAAAACCAAAACCGCTTTTAGAAAAAAATGAAACCCTTCACTTAGTGCTTGACCCTTCAACCTTCATAGGAGGCGGCTTGTGTCTCATGCTCTTTGATAATATCTGCAATCTCGTCTCGGACTCGCTGCCAATCATAGTCTGGGTCAGTGTCGGGGTGCATATTGTAGGTGTCGGCGCTTCCCTCAAGCGCGAGATGAATGGCCGCGTGAATCCCATGCGTCGAAATGCGACGAGCAATCAACCGCTCTCTAAGTGTGACCGGAACTATAACTGACGCCGCATCGTCGCAAGGCGTGGTATGTCCAAAGAAAGACCTAAACCAATCGTGCTGCAACTGCTGCTCCACCCAAGCCAAAGTCCGGGGTTCTGACCAGCCCAAAATCTCTGCAAATATCTTCTTGAGCGTGGCAACGTAAGGAACGAAAAAATCCTCCCCGCGCGTCTCTTCGATGCTCGGTGTCCTATGTGGTGGATAATCTTTTGGCTCCATGATGGTGCGATGCCGCCTAACAGATAATCGGCGGCTGGTTTTGCAGCCTATCCTTTGCCACGATCAGCCTATCCTGTCTCATGGAAATGACTGTAAGTTGGCTTAACTTTCTGTCCAGCATAATGTTTTCGCAATTATGCCCCTGAATCCAGTCCAGCAAAAGCTGCATCTTGCCCTCTGGGCCGGTTGAGGTCCGAAGGGGGGATTTAAACGGAGCGCGGCTGTCCCAGCCGCAGCGGGCTGGATGATGTGAGAACCGTCAGAATGCCGCGCATTCGTCACCTATCCGAGGCCGCTGCGGGTGAGGACACCCGCGCTCCCAACGCTCAAAGGCAATAAATGATGCTTCTTTAACAATATTTCTGTTTCAGTTTGACTCATCACGTGCTATGGTGGAAACAGACAACGAAAGGCACCCTATGATTCTGGATTATGCATTGGAAAAGTTTCCGCTTGAGGTGAAGTTGCGCGACGGTACGGAATGTGTCTTGCGTCCGCTGGGCAAGCGGGACGCAGCGCGCCTGCACAAATTCTTTCTCGCCGTGCCGGAGGAGGAACGGCTGTTCATCAAGCAGCCGGTTTCCGACCGCGCGCTGTTCCAGGAATGGTGCCGGGAAGCCGATTTCGAGCGCAATCTGCCGCTGCTCATGTTGCACGGGGAAAAAATCATCGGTGAAGCAACCCTGCACCAGCGCCTCGGCGGCTGGAAACGCCACATCGGGCTGGTCACGGTCCTGACGCATCCGCAGTATCGCGGACGCGACGTGGCGAAGATTCTGGTGGCCGAGCTGGTGGAAGTCGCGCGCTCACTCGGTTTGCGTCGGCTGGAAGCGGAATTGAACGGTGAGCGCAAGGTGGCCATTAACGCGCTGGAGCAACTCGGTTTCAGCCAACTGCTCTGTCTGCCACAGCACGTTCTCGACATGAACACGGTTCCGCACGATTACGTGTTCATGGGTGCGGACCTGCACGTGGACGAGGAATACGCCGGCGTGGGCGAGTGAGCGGGTTACAGAGCAATGTAGCGGCGCTCTGCGAGCGTCGCACGCTTTTAACTCTTCAGGAAAAAGGAAATGCGGCGGTCACAGACCGCCGCTACAATCCATCAAATTTGAGTCTCGTTACTTTGGCGGCTGCGGCGAAAGAAACGGTCAGGCGCCGGATTTTTCCATCTCCAGCCAGCGGACGGCATGGCGGACCAGGTCGGTCGCCGTTCGCAATTTTAATTTCTTCTTGATGTTCAGCCGATGGACCTCAACGGTCTTCACGCTGAGGTGCAGATGCGCGGCGATTTCACGCGTACTTTCACCCTGGCCGATCATTTGAAACACTTCAAATTCGCGGTCGGAAAGCTGCTGTACCGAGGACATCGCCACCTCGGCGTGCCGCCCGGAGAAGGATTCCAGGATGCCCGCGGCCATTTTCTCGCTCACATAAATCTGTCCGCTCAACACCTGGTGGATGGCGTGGAGGAGTTTTTTGCCCCCTTCCTGTTTCATGATGTAGCCGCGGCCGCCGGCCCGGAGAACGCGTTCGGCGTAGAGCGATTCGTCATGCATGGAAACCACGAGAATCGGCAGTCCCGGCTTGAGCGCCCGGATGTCCTTGATGAGTTCCAGGCCGTTCTTGTCGGGGAGGGAAATGTCGAGCAGGATCAAATCGGGCGCCTGGCTGAGTGCAAGGTCCATGGCCTGACGGGCGTTGTCCGCCTCGGCACAAACCTTCAGGTCCGCCTCGTTGTCAATCAATTGCGCCAGCCCGGTGCGCATCATCGGGTGGTCGTCCACGATGAGCAGCCGCTTCTGGGGTACTTTATTTTTTGGAGGCATGGTCGTTGTTCGTTTTGAGCCGGACGGTCCCGTTGGGGGCCGCCACGGTCACGCTGGTGCCGCCGGCGGCGTTCCGTCCAATGGCGAGCGTGCCGCCAATCATCCCGGCGCGGGATTGCATGATGCGCAAGCCCATGCCTTTTGATTTGGGAATTTTTGTCGGAAACCCCGACCCATTGTCAATGATGCTCAGGGCCAACCGCCCCCGTTCTTCCTTCAACCGGATCAAAATCCGTTTTGCCTTGCCGTGTTTGATGGCGTTGGAAACCGCTTCCTGCGCCAGCCGGAACAGGTGCGTGGCGGCGGGGTAATCCTGGACCAGCACCGGCGGGTTGCAGTCGAACCGGCAGGCGACGCGGAAAATTTTCTCCGTGTTTATGGCCAGTTCCTGTAACGCGGACATCAGTCCTTCCGACTCGAGGGTGACGGGCGAAAGGCCGCGCGCGAGCAGGCGCGTGTGGCCGATGGCGTCGCGGACATTTTTGGCGATGTCGCCCGCGCGGGCGGCGGCGGCTTTCGAGCGCCGGGCCAGTTTTTGTTCCAGCACCTGGCTCATCAATTCAATGCCGGCCAGATGCTGGCACAGACCATCGTGCAAATCCTGCCCGATGCGGCGCTGTTCGCGCTCGCTGATTTCCAGGATTTCCTTCTCCAGCCGCTTGCGCCGGGTAATGTCGCGTGCCACTTTCGACGCACCGATGATCTTGCCCTCGGCATCGCGGATAGGCGAAATGGTCACCGAGATATCAATCAGCCGGCCATCTTTGCGCCGCCGCCGCGTTTCATAATGGTCCACGGATTCACCGCGCTTGATTTTTTCCAGAATCTCCGGCTCCTCTTCCTTCCGGTCCCGCGGGATCAGAACGGCGATGGGCTGGCCCAGCATTTCCCGGCGGGTGTAACCGAAAACAGTTTCCGCACCCTTGTTCCAGCTCGTGACGCGGCCATCCAGGGTTTTGCCGATGATGGCGTCGTCCGAGGATTCCACCAGCGCAGCATAATGCAACAGCGTCTTTTCGGCCTCGCGGCGTTCGGTGATGTCGCGGATGAATCCCGTGAACAGCCGCCGGTCGGCCAGCCGCACTTCACTCACGGACAGGTCCATGGGAAATACCGTGCCGTTCTTCCGGCGGGCGACGATTTCGCGGCCGATGCCGATGATTTTGGCGTGGCCGGTGCGAAGGTAATTGCCGAGGTAAGTGTCGTGCTGTTCGCGATGCGGCGATGGCATGAGGAGGCTGACATTCCGGCCGATGACCTCCTTCGCCTGGTAACCGAAAATCCGTTCCGCCGCCAGATTGAAGGATTCGATGATGCCGCGTTCGTCAATGGTGATGATGCCTTCCACCGCCGTTTCCAGGATGGCCCGCAGGCGTTCGGCGCTGTCACGCAACGCCGACGCGGAACGTTCACGCTGGGTGCGGTTGCGCGTGGCGTGCCGGGACCGGAGCTGCTGGATCCGGTCCAGCAATTCGGGTTTGGACATTTTCCGATAGTCCTTCATTTCAAGAGCGAAGAAACTATCGGGAAAATCCCCGTTGATGCCAACCTCAATCATAGACGTGACAGGTGACAAGTGACGGGTGACAAGCAATGGTTTTCGCTTCTTGTCACGTGCCACTTGTCACGATTTTCCGTCAGTGTGCCAGCAATTGTGCCCGGTAGTCGGTGGGGGACTGGCCGAGGAGCTTTTTGAACACGCGGTTGAAATGTGTCAGGGACTGGAACCCCACTTCGAACGCGATTTCACTCACGCGCAGATTGGGGTTGAGCAGGAGGTTCTTCGCCTTTTCGATGCGCACCCGTGAGAGGTAATCGGTGAAGTTGATGCCGGTGACCCGTTTGAACATCTTGCAGAAATAGAAGGCGCTCATGTTAACCGCCTTGGACACGTGGCTGAGCGAAAGCTTTTCCGCCTGATGCTCGCAAATATATTCCTTGGCCCGCTTGATGACAGGTGATTCGGAATTCTCCTGCTGGATGAAGACCTGGTTGCTGATCATGGCCAGGTGCTGGGCAAAAATGGCGAGCAATTTGACCACCGATTCGTGTTCTCTGGCGGAGACCACCTTGCCGGCAAAATAGGCCTTTTTCAATGCATCACGATCCACCTCCAGGCCCCATTCCTCCACCTGCCGGGCAATCCGTCCAAATTGCGCCTGGGTCGGTTTCTTGCGGAACAGTTGCCCGGTCTGGAGATAACCAATCAACCGGTCGCTCAAGCGCACCGGGATGGCAGTTTCGCAAAGTCCCGAGTGGCAGGAAAGCGACTGCGGTTCGAGCGCCGCCTTATCGCAGAGGCGTTCCCGCACCTGCAAACACGCCGCACACGCCCGGCTTTTCTGCGACATCAATGCGCAAAACGGATTCTCATTCCGCTTGCCGTGATACGGCAACTGCCAGGTCTCAATCGGCTGCAGCGCGATCGGCAATCCGGTCATGTCGTTAAACGCCCGTTCGTATTCCTGATAGACCTTGGAAGTGATGAGCGCCTCAACCAGGGCACGGTTGGCATTGCCATTTCCGTTACCGTTGCCGTTTCCATTAGGCGTGGCGACCATGTTATCGCGTTTGACATTAGCGACGCTTTTGGCCACAACCGCGCCGGTGTCACGCGCTTGAGCCTGGGGAGCGGTGCCGGAATGCTCCTGGAAAGTGGCGGAAGCCGGATGGCTGCCCGAATCGTGCCGAACAAATGTTGTTTGCATGACGACAAATTAGGTGAAGGCGGGGATTCCTACAATTGGTGCCCGGCCTGATTGGGTGCAGGGGCAAAACACTAGCGGTCTAAGGGAAACCGGTAGTGGTGCGTAGGGGTGTTGGTAAGGGTGTGGCGCATTGCTCTCTTGGATTGACAATCAAAGCAACCCCAATAGCCTCAATCGCATGTCAGTAGATGCCCGTAACGAGATTTGGGACGCCACTTATTACACTCTATACGAATGCGGGTATAATGAGCTTTACTCTGACAAAATGCTGATGAAATGGAAGCGGTTTGATGACTTTTCTAAAGTCATAATCGCATTGGCGACTTCCGTCGCTGCTGGTGCAACAGGATTTGCTATTATGCACGCGCCAAACATCAGCACTTCGATTTTGATTCTGTCAGCCGTTAGTGCTGGTTTGGCAATCATTAGCACCGCATTACACGCACCTGATATGCTCAAATCATGGTCTGATTCAAAATCGGAATTCGGCGCTCTCTATACGGAACTGGAAACGTTTATGTTCCGTATGAAAATTAATCCAGATTTTTCAATTGCTGATTATGATACCCAATTCCAATTGCTAAGAATTAGGTATGGCCAATCAAAGGACAGAATTCCCATAGATTCATTTACCAACAAATCAATAGGTAAAATGAGCCAGAAAGACCAAAACGAGCGAATTTTTTCGTCTCCAATTCAACCAAACCCCATAGCGAAAGCAAATCTACCACCGTAATCAATTTCCAGCAGTTGACCTTGTAACTTTATAGAAGTAATTTATTTTTTGATATATGATTGAGATTGATATTCAAGGTGTTCGTGGGCAGCCGCCCGCACCGCCGCCACCGCCGCCACCGCGCCCCAGCTAATTTGCTCCCGTCAGCATTTCCTCAATCGTCCATTGGTGGTCTGTCAGGCCAGCCGCTTGAGCCGGAGTTTTGCTGTGCGCCGAATGGATACGGCAAAATCAAGGCAGCAATTTCCAGAACAGGGCTAAAAAATGCGGATTGGGCGCGCAACGCCTTAATTAAGGCTGCCGGTAATTAACCTGCCAGTGTGGTGCGCAAATTTGACTGGCTTGCGTTTTTGATGGTAGCCCAATCGAAAATAGGGTCATTCAGCCGATTTCTTGCGTTCTTCCTCAATTGCGTGAAATCCAATTTCGCGTGGTGGTTTGTCGGATGTCTTTTTAGAAAGAATGATAGCAAAGGAAACTTCTTCAACGGTACAGAACATTCGACGGAGAAAACCTTCAATTTCGGTATCTATTATCAGAATCTCCTCAGTTGCGCCAACCGTATAAACTTCATATTCCACCCCTCCAACTGTGCAAACCAGATTTATAAATTGGTCCGACTTCAATCCGGCTTTCTGGTATCTATACTGGTCCAGGACAAATCTGTACATCTCTTTGGCTCTGGCTTGAGGTTTAATATAATTGATAGATTTAGGTTGCTGCACTAAAGGAACCTTAAGATTTTTCAATGGATCAGAAGTATTCATATTTGGTAGGCGGATTGATTTCTGACAAATTAACGCCAGAAATCGAGCAGAAAAAGTTAAATCAATGTGGCGAGGCAGGGTGGAAACTTGTCAACGTTTTGATTAAAAAATACAGGGGACACGACTACACTGTATTTTATTTTCGTCGCCCATTTTCAGATCAATGGCCTTCAAATGCCCCCCGATTCGATGTGCAATTCCTAGCTGATTAGCGTTTTCTGCCGACGCTCATATTCCATGTAGAGAACCACATTCATCATCAACACCCCTATACACCACTACCGAGAAACCCTTATGGCGCGGACTTTGGGCTTTGAAGTCGTGGCGTGGCCGCATATAAATTTCACGTGTTTCAACCGGGCCAACCCGCCATCAATGCCGACACGCGCTTTTGCGCAGTTTATGGCTTTCCCATCCGCCATTCCGCCTCGCCCGCCATGCACAACGCCGCGTTCGCCGCGCTTGGCCTGAACTGGCGTTACCTCGCCTTTGAAGTCCATCCGGATGATTTGCGGGCTGCGATTGAAGGCGCCCGGGTGATGGGCTTTGCCGGACTCAACCTCACCGTGCCGCATAAGCTGCTGGCGCTCGAGCTGGTGGACGCGCTCGATAAATCGGCCAGGAAATGGGGTGCGGTCAACACCATCCGTTTTGAATCCGCGGGTGTGGATGGCCGGGCGAAAATCCGCGCAGTCGGTTTCAACACAGACGCCGATGCGATTGTCGCTGCGTTGCGCGAGGATTTAAAACTGGAATTGCGCAGGGCCAGGGTGCTGTTGCTGGGGGCGGGCGGGGCGGGGCGGACGGCGGCGTTGAAGCTTGCGGCGGAAAAGGTCGCGGAACTTTTCCTGGTCAACCGTACCCAAAGCAAGGCCCGGGCGGTGGCGGCTGAAATCAAAAGGCAATTCCCGTCCCAGCGCGTCACGGTGGGTTATCCCGAATCGGGTGTGGATTTGCTGATCAATGCCACGTCGCTCGGCCTGAAGCCGGACGACAAGTTGCCGCTGAATAAAAAACGATTTTCCCTGGACCAGGCCCGGGCGGTCTACGACATGATTTATCGCCCGGCGGAAACCGCGCTGCTCAAAGCCGCCCGGAAGGCGGGGTGCCAGACGGCCAACGGCCTCGGCATGTTATTGCATCAAGGGGCAAGGGCATTTGAAATCTGGACGGGCAAACCCGCGCCGCTGGGCGTGATGCGCCGCGCGCTGGAGGCGGAAGTCTATCAGTCCACAGTCCACGGTCCATAGTCGAACCCACAGTGAAAGGTTGATGATGAGCAAAATTCAAAAGTTCGAGGACATCCTTGCCTGGCAAAAAGCGCGGGAATTGACCAGGGAAATTTATGTTCACGCCAAAGCCGGTCTGTTTGCAAAGGATTTTGGGTTGCGAGATCAAATTCAGCGCGCTGCGGTTTCGATCATGGGAAATGTTGCGGAAGGATTTGACCGGGGTGGGGATAAGGAGTTCATCCAGTTTCTTTCGATCTCAAAAGGCTCCTGTGGAGAAGTAAAGTCGCACCTTTACGTTGCACTGGATCAACAATACGTCGATGCCACGCAGTTCAACCTGCTTTACAACTCGGCCGACGAAGTGGGCCGGCTTCTTGCCGGGTTTATGTCGTATCTTAAACAATCCGATCTGCGCGGCAGGAAATTCAAATGATACATTCAGTCCGCAGTTTACAGCCCACAGTCCACACTCCAGCGGGCGACGGTTTATCAATTTTGGGGGCCGGGCTCCAACCTCTAAACTGGCAACGTTGGGCCGGCAACTGTGGGCTGGCAACTGTGGACTGGCGACCGTGGACTGCAGACTGGTCATTGGTGCCGTTCCATTTCTGGTCGCTGGTCTTCTTCGTGTTCGGCTGCATGGTCGGCAGCTTTCTGAACGTGTGCATCCACCGGATGCCGCGGGGGATGAGCATCGTCACGCCGCCATCGCATTGCCCGCATTGCCAGTACTCCATCCCGTGGTATCTCAACGTCCCGCTGGTCACGTGGCTGGTCCTGCGCGGCCGGTGCAAAAATTGCGGCGCGCCGATTTCACCGCGTTACTTCATCGTGGAACTGCTGACGGGCGTGACTTTTTTGAGTTGTTGGCTGGCTTTCGGCAGCGGGTCACCGATCCTCGCCATCCTTTACACCATTTTTCTCGCCGGACTGATTGCGGCTACGTTCATTGACTTCGAACACTTCATCATTCCCGACGAAATCACGTACGGCGGCATGGCCGTGGGCCTCGTGGCCTCGTTCTGGTTCCCGGTGCTCCATGGGGTTCGCGCGCTGACCGAAGGGATGTGGCAAAGCGTGCTCGGCATTGGCATCGGCGCGGGGATCATCTACGCGATTCTGCGGCTGGGGAAATTGCTGTTCGGGCGGCAGCGGTTGAAATTACCCGCGGACACAAAAATAGTCTTTACCGAGACATCCGTGCAATTGCCCGACCGGGAGATTCCGTACGACGAATTGTTTTACCGCCAGTCGGACGTGATTGCGTTACACGCCCAGACGGTGGAGCTGGTGGACCGCGGCTACAAGGATGTGATGGTGCGGCTGGCCCTGCGGTCGGGCTGGCTGGAAATCGGCGAGGAACGAATCGATCCTCACCAGGTGCCGTTTCTGGAGGCGGTCAGCGCAGAAATCGTGCTGCCGCGCGAGGCGATGGGTCTGGGCGACGTGAAATTCATGGGTGCCATTGGCGCGTTCATCGGCTGGCAGGGTGTGGCTTTTTCACTGATGATCAGCTCAATGATTGGCGCGGTGGTGGGCATCGCACTCATCGTCATGCGGCGGCGCGAATGGTCGTCGCGCATGCCGTACGGACCTTACATCGCCCTGGCGGCGGCCATCTGGATTTTCGGCGGGAAACAAATTATCCGCGCCCTTTTCGGCATATAACGCCTGCTTGCTGCCTCGATGTTGGAAAGCGTCATCGGCAGATTGTAGCGCAGCCGTCTGCGGTTGCGTTACGTGTGGTATCGCTACCGGAATTGCAGATAGACGCGGCTGCCGTTGCTGCGCACGCCGCCGGTCTGATTCTCCATCAGGAAAAGCCGCTTTGCTTCCACCTTGCCCGTCGCCAGAAGGCAGGCGCGCACAGCCTTCGCGCGATCGGCGGCAAGCGTTCCCAGCTCACTGGCTTCGACAGGGAAGGTGGCCAGCAAGACAGCTTCCATCGGGTCGGGCGGGGGAACCAGTTTCGTCTGATAAACGGTGTTGGTGGCCGTTCCGTTCTTTGCCACCGTCATCAATTTGGTCGCGCCTTTTTCTTCGACCAATCGGCGCGGCAAAACCAGGGCGGCATAAGCCGCCAGATTGGTGTCGGCGGCGATGAGTTGCGGCGTGATTTTGCCGTCGGCGACGGCTTCGCCATAAAGTTTCTTGATCCAGCGCGCGCGGTCGTCCGGCGAAAGCGTAATCCGGTCAACGGAAGTGGTGGCTTGTTCGGATTTGCGGAGTTTCATCCAGACCTGCGTCCGGATTTGTCGGTCGAGCGCGGCGCGCTGCAAGCCATCGCGATCGCCCCGGGGATCAATGCTGCCGACGATCTCCATCTGCAATCCGGGACGCGCGTAGAGCGCCTTGGCCAACACATCCAGTTTCCGGGTGTCGTCTGCGGTCAATTCCCGGCCGGCCGGCGCGAAATCCTGATAGCCCAATTCCTCGCCGCCGCCGCCAAACGCCGCGCCGATCAACGAGAATGGTGACGTGGCGACCTTTTCGAGAATATTCACGATGGCGCGCTGGACGACCTTGCCGATGCGGAACTTGGGATCGTCGAGGCTGCCGTTAACGGGCACGTCCAGAATAATTTTCCCTTCGCGATCTTTGAGAATCGCGATGGCGAGGCGCACCGGCAGATGGGTCGCGTCGGGACTGTTCACCTGTTCGCCGAACGTGAACTGGTCGAGCGTGATGACATTTTTTGCATTCAATTTTTTGCCGACGAGCTTATAATTGAGGTCGAGGTTTAATTTTCCTTCCGCGATGCTGTAACCGGCAAACTTGGCCGAGTACGGACCGGTCGGCGTCAAGTCCACGTCCTTGACCGAGACTTTTATGTCGTTCGTCAGCGTGCCACTGAAGGGATTGATCGTGCCGGTGATGTCGGCCGGTCCGATGCCGTCCACGATGGCATGCAAATTCAAGTCCGCGTGCTGAAGTTGTTCAGAGGAAATTCCCGAGATGGTTCCACCCGCCTTTTCGATTACCATGTTCACGTTCGGCTGCAGCGAGCGGTCGGTGAAATTGATGGTCGTGTTGGAAATGGCCACGCTGCCGACGGAGATTTGCGGCAATGACAGCCCGGTTGTGCCGGAACTGTTTGCGACCGCGACTTGCGTTTGGTTCGTCGGCGGTGCGTTGGTCAGGCGCAAGGCGTTGAAGAGATTGATGGTCTGGTTGGTTTCGATGACGAGCCGCGCGTAGGCGTTGTCCACGGCAATTTCCCTGACGGTCACCGTTTCGGGATTCACATTGACATCAATGCCGCTGACCCGCAACGAATCCCATTTCAACAAATCCTCGGCCATCACGCCGTCCACGGTGTGAAAATGGTCGAGGCGCGCATCGCCGCCAAACGTGATTTCCGGCAATTGATTTTCCGGAGTGCGCATACTGACTTTCCCGTGCAACCCGGCCTGGCTGCTCAGAATAAACAAATCCAGTTTCGGTTCCAGGTAGGGATCGAGCGTGCCCAAATCCAGCTGGTCGAGATCAAGTTGGACGTCCGCCGTCAACGGCCTGAGCAGAACCGTTGTGGCCACCTTGATGGAACCGTCTTTGTTCCAGCGCAGCGATAATTGAGCCGTAAGATTTGTGACGGGAAGGTTCGAAATGTTTTTCGCCGCGAGCGTGATGTCGCTCAAATCCAGTTTGGCCGGACGCGAATGGGCCCAATCTTCCAGATGCACTGCGCAATTGGTCACGTCCAGGTTGTTGACCGTACCGCTCAATTGTTTGGCGTTGTCGAGCAACCGGGCAACCGCATTCGTCACGGAACGGAGCAAAGACAAGTTTGGCGCCGATGAATCCGCCGCCGCATGGTTGACGGCATTGGTCGTCGCATTTTCAACATTTCCAGGGGAATGGTTTTCGCTTGCGACCGACGGGTTTCCCGCGGCCCGGCGGTTTTCCAGATCGGCTCTCGCTCCCTCAACACGTACCTGCTCGATGCAAACTGCCAGCGGCCTGGCTTCCGCCTTCGGTTTGGCGGGCGCGGCGCCGGCTGAAAACCGGGTGAGGATGTCGGAAAAATTGAACGTGCCATCCTCATTTATCTTCACATGCACGTAGGGCTTGGACGTGCTGATTTCCTTGAAGACCCAGGGATGGCCCAGGAATGACGAGAGCTGGAAGTTTACATAAACTTCATCCCACGAAATGAATGGCTGGCCGTCCTTGTCTTTAATCAGCAGCCCGCGGACAGTCGTTGAGAGCGCGAACGGATTGATTTTGATTTTTTGAATCGATGCTTCGCGGTCGAGTTGCCGCGACAACTGCTTGACGGCAACGGCGCGGACGATTGGCGGCAAAATGAGAAAACCGGCGACGGTATAGAACAGCAGCAGCCCGAGAATCCAGAATGCGAATTTACGTTTGCGCGGCGAAAGAGAATTCCAAATCGGCGCCTTCATAATTCCGATACCGGGAGCATCAGCCTGAACCCGCGCGCCGTCAATCTTTTCCGCTCAAATCGCGAAGTCGGTGTGCGCGGGTTTCACGGCTTCTCCGGCAGTAGTTTGATAAAATACACGTCATTCTGCCGCAAGGGAAAGGTCCGGACAAACGGCTGGCCCGCTTCGATCCGGATGGTCTCCACGGTTTGGGGAGACCCTTTGCTCTGCTCGCGCAGAATCCCGACCTGGGCTGGCGTCAATTGCGATGGGGACCCCAGATCGAGATAACCCGTGAAGACGTCGTTGGCGCGGTAGCCGGTCTGGTAAATCTCGAGGGTGTAACTTCCCGCGGGAAGATTGGTGATACAAAGCTGAACCTGTCCGTTTGCTTTGGCGGGAATTTCGTGTTGATAGAACTGCTGGTCGTTCACGTTCGCCGGCGGCACGAGGGGTGTGTAATTCCAGAACAACGCCTGGACGGAATGGTCCGGGTTCATGCATACCCAGGAGGCCGGATCGGCATTGTTGAGTTCGGACTCGCCCAGTTCATTCAGGAACTTGAACGCGTAGAAGGCCGGTTTTTTCAAATCCTCGTAATTAATCAGGCCGAAACCGCCGTGGAACGGGGTCATCCGCGGCCCGTTCTCCTCGAAAATGTCGGTGAACGTCCAGTAGGACATCGAGTTCACGGACGGGTAGGCGCCTTTGACCTTGCTCAGGATGAAGGCGGCCTGCTGGTAGGTGTCGTGCATAAAATCGGTGGGCGTGTAGGCCGAACTCCACTCGGTGAAATGCAGCGGCAGACCGGGCATGGGCGATTGGTCAATCATCCTGCGCTCGCCAACCATCCGGCCCGTCACCGAATCCGGACTGGCATCAATCACCGTTCCCCGCTGGCCAGTGTCATCCAGATACCCGCTCTTGACGCCGTAGGCATGGGAGGAAACGAAATCCAGCGGCACCTGGTTGCTGGAGCAAAAACCAATAAACGATTTGTCCCACTGGCCCATCGCCGTGGCCGGGCCGCCCACCCGATAATCCGGCGAAACACTCTTGATCGCCCGGGCGGTGACGGCATACAGCTTGAAATAATCCTCCCGCGTGCCGGTCCAGAAGCCATCATGCAGGTCGGGTTCGTTCCATACCTCAAAATACCAGCTCTTGACTTCATCATGACCGTAGCGGTCCTGAAAGTGACCGACCAGATGGCGGATCAAGTCGGCCCATTTGTCATACGATTTTGGCGGCGTGACGTTGCCTTTCCACCAAAAAATGGTCCGGCTGCCGCTGGCCAGGTCCTTCGGCATGAACGAAAGCTCCACGAAGGGTTTAATGTTTATGCTCAACAGAAAATCGTAAAGCCGGTCAATATATTGCCAGTTGTAAACGGGATTGCCGTGCGCGTCCTCCAAGTAAACGCCCATGTCATCGGTGAGCAGTCCGTGCATCCGTATGTATTGGAAGCCGCATTCGCGCTCCGCGACACGCAACTGCTCCTGCCAGTCCGCTCGCAGCCCTTCGTTGGCGCGACCGGCCCCGATGCATACCTTGAAGGACGTGTCCAGCGGCCCCCGGATTTGTTTCACATCCACGGCGATGATTCGCCCCCGCGCGCTGGAACCGCTAGCATTGGATTCTTCCGCCGTGGCCGAAAGTCCTGATAGCAGGCCGGCGAGGGCCATGGTCATTGTCATTGTCCAAAGAGGCGATGACCTGAACGAAGGTGATGTGATTGTCATAGAGGGTGAA
>JANWKE010000146.1 GCA_025451535.1 Verrucomicrobiia bacterium | reverse complement strand
GATGGCGATGAATTTGATTCGATGATGCATTTTCATGCGTCCCTTGTACCGGCAGCTGCGGGCACGCGAATCCGGCCGGTGACGCTGGCGAACAGTGTTTCCAGCCCGTCGATGTACCTGGAAAAATCGTAATCTTTTGCCACCATCTGCCGGCCCTGTTCACCCATGCGACGGGCAAGCGATTTGTCGCCGAGCAGTTCTTCAACCCGCGCGGCGAAGGCGTTTCGATCCATCCACGGCACGAGGAAGCCATTATGACCATCCACGAGCCATTCCTTGATGCCGCCGGCGTCAAAGGCGACCACCGGCACGCCGTGGCGCAGCGCCTCCAAACCCACCGCGCCGAAGGGTTCCGGCCACACCGAACTGACCATGGCCACGCTGCATTCGCGGTAGAAAATTTTCAATTCCTCCGGTGGCGCGTACCCTTTGAACTGGACCCGGCCGGCCAGCTTGAGTTTGCGGCACAGTTTTTCGCAATACCCGCGATGGTTGCCCTCGCCGAAGATGAAACACTCGAACGGGGCGCGAACCAGTGCCAGCGATTCGAGCAGCACGTCCACGCCCTTGCCGCGCGTGATCTGGCCGGCGTAAATCACGAGGTTGCGGCTGCCAAAATCGCTGGGCCGGCAATCATCGTCCCGCGGCGGCACCGGGGGATGGATTTCAATTCGATCCGCGTCAAAACCGTTTCGCAGAAGTTCCTGCTTCATGAATTCACCAGCGACCACCAGGCGGCAAAATTTCTTGTTCATTTCGATTTCCCGGCGTTTGTCCGAATAGCTGACCCATTTCAGCGGAAAATCACTGTCGTGATTGCGTGCGATGAACGCGCCGCAGGGGAAGAGACAGAGAGATGACGCGGGGCGTTCGCAAATCTCACGGGTCAGAAAATTGTATTTGTAACTTCTCATGCAATAGAGGTCGTGGTCGTGGACCATGCGCACGAGCGGCCGGCCTGAGGCCAGCAACGCCCCGAGCACCTCGAGGTCGGCCATTTTATGGAGGTACACCAGGTCCGGCTGAACTGCCGCCAATGCCTGGCGCACCGACTCGGCTCCATGAGCAGGAGCCAGCGGAAAGCGGTGTTGAAAAGTTTCGCGCCAGCCGGGTTCGCCCTTCCCGGTCGCGGCGCCGTGCAGCAGGGCGACCGCATGGCCGCGTTTCGACAGTTCGCGGGCCGTCGCCAGCAGGTTCGACTCGGCACCGCCCAACGCGCCGAATCGTTCATGCACGAACAGCAATTTTAAATCTGTGACTTCGGCATCCCACATTCTGGTTAACAATGTAAAAAACGTGTGAATTCTTCAAAGTGGGTGAAGCCCGCATAGGCGGGAGAAGAAAACCCCACCCGCCGATAGGACGAGTGCAGAATGGCGGAGGACATGGAGCCGGTGCTGAAGCCACGGCTGCTGTCTTTTGTCGCGCGCCGCTGGTCATGGGTCCCGTTTATGGGGCATACACCTACCTATCCCTTCCGGTTAAAACCCCATAATGTTTCTTATCACATGTAGGAATGTGATCGGTCTATCCGGAAGCTTTAACCAGGAACCAGCCAGAATCAAATGAAACGCAAAGACAGAAAAGAAAATCACGGCTCCAGCCAGTCCCTCTCCACTTTAAACCGCTCGCTGTCGCCCGCCAATCCGGGGGTCAGTGAATCCAGCGCCGCGCTTTTGCGCGAACTGGTCGCCCACCTGCGCCAGAATCGGACGCAATTGCGCGAGGAATGGGCGCGCCGGATTACCGAGGCGCAATTGCTGACGGCCATGACCAAGGACGAAATTTTTACCGAGGCCACGTCGGTGTATGACAATTACGTGGAGGTGCTGGAAACCGGCAGTGTGGAGGCGTTACAGGCGTACGCCCGCAACCTGTCGGAACGCATCATTCCCCGCGGCGTGGAAACCAACGAAGTCGTCGGCATCGTGCTGCTGCTGCGCGATGTGCTGGCGCGGTCCTTGTTTAAAAAATATCAGGCCGACTTTGACCTGCTCAATCAGGTGATCGACGCCTATGAGCCGGCGGCCAACCGTATCGCCAATACCGTGGCGGTCAGTTTCGTGCAGGAGCGCGAGCGTGTCATCCGCCAGCAACAGGAAGCCATCCGCGAGCTTTCGACGCCGGTATTGCAGGTGCGCGAGCGGTTGCTGATTCTGCCCATCATCGGCGTGATTGATTCGCAGCGCGCGCGGCAGCTGACCGAGCAATTGCTGCGCGGGATCCGCAACAACCGTGCGAAGGTGGTGGTCGTGGATATCACCGGTGTACCGACGATTGACTCGACGGTGGCCAATCACCTGGTCCAGACCGTGGAAGCTTCCCGACTGATGGGCGCCAGCGTCATCATCACCGGCTTGTCATCGGAAATCGCCCAGACCCTGGTGACCATCGGAGTGGATTTGAGCAAGATGAACGCCGTTGGCGACCTGCAGGGCGGCATCGAGGAAGCCGAACGGTTGCTGGGTTACAAAGTCATTTCCACCGCGGAAGCCGCCGCCCTGGAGGAAAAAGAATAAGCTGTCATGCACGTTCCGGTACTCAAGCAGGGGGACTATCTCATTGCCAGCGTCCAGTCCGTGCTGTCGGACGCGGACCTGGTGCAACTGCGGGACGACCTGGCCGAACGGGTCGGCCAATTTCGTTCGCGCGGCGTTATTATTGATGTTACTGTGTTGGATGTCATTGACTCATTTGCCACCCGGACCTTGCGGGCGGTCGCACACATGTTGAAGTTGCGCGGCGCCGAAACGGTGATTGTTGGTATTCAACCGGACGTGGCCTTTGCGATGGTGCAACTCGGTCTGACACTCGAAGGCGTTGGCACCGCCCTCGATTTGGAAGAGGGGCTGGCCTATCTCGACCGGCTGGCCAGGAAACCTGTGAAACATGGAAAATAATGAGGCATGCGTCTCCATCAACTCTGCCGCCGACATTGTAACGGCGCGCCAGAAGGGGCGTGCTTTGGCACTCGAGTTGGGCTTTGACGGATCAGACCTGACCTTGATTGCCACCGCCATATCCGAAGTGGCGCGCAACATTGTCAACCACGCCAAAAGCGGCGAAATTGTCGTCTCCCCGATGAACCACAGCAACAAGCGCGGCATCCTGGTCGTGGCGCGCGACGAAGGCCCCGGCATCAAGGATATTGCCAAGGCAATGCAGTACGGCTATTCCACCAACAAGGGACTGGGCGTCGGACTGCCCGGGGCCAAATGGCTGATGGATGAGTTTGACATTGAAAGCAAAGTGGGCAAGGGAACCACTGTGACCATGAAAAAATGGCTGCATTGAAATGAGCGCTGCCGTTGTCGAAAAACCAAAACTCATCGAATGGAGCGTGGCCGCCCGTCCGATCGCCGGTCAAACGGTTTCGGGCGATTTGCACGTTGTCGAAACCCTTGAGCATGGTGTGTTGCTGGCGGTTATTGACGGCGTGGGGCACGGCGGCGAGGCCAGCGCGGCCGCGCAACGGGCGGCGACCGTTTTAAAGAAACATGCCGCTGAATCCGTCATTTCGCTGGTCAAACGTTGTCATGAAGCGCTCACCGGGACCCGCGGTGCGGTCATGACGCTGGCGTTGGTGGACGCGTTGGATGACACGGTCACCTGGCTGGGGGTGGGCAACGTCGAGGCGCGCCTGTTCCGGGCCGAGGCGGACAGCAGCCATCCGTGCGAAAATATCCTGCTGCGAGGCGGACTGGTCGGCCTGCAACTGCCGGCCTTGCAGGCCAGCATGATGCCTGTTGTGCGGGGAGACCTGCTGGTGTTTGCCACCGACGGAATCCACACCGGCTTTGAGCGGGGCACCCATCTGACCGATCCGCCCCGCCAGATTGCCGATGGGATCATGAAACGGCACTTCAAGGGCACCGACGATGCCTTGGTGCTGGCCGTTCGTTATACCGGCACGTCGCCATGAGCAAGAGGCAAAAATTGCATAGATTGGAGCGACGTTACGCCACGAACTTGCGAAAATACTTGGCGGCTGAACGGGAAGCCGTCCTGGAAATGGCCTATGAACTGGGGCGCGCGGCGATCGCTGATGGACTCGGAATCCTGGATCTGGCCAGGGTTCACCTGGAGGCGTGTGAGAAGCTATTGCAATCCGATACCGCCGGGAAACACCGGGAACGCATCTCCCGGCTGGCCGGAATATTTTTTTTACAGTCGCTTTCCCCGTTTGAAGCGACCCACCGCGGCTTTCGCGCGACCAACGCCGAGTTGTTGAAGCGCAACCGGGAGTTGGCAGCGGAAATCAACGAGCGCCGGCGCATCGAAAACGCCCTGCGGGAATCCGAACAGCGCTACAGTACGCTGATCGAAACCGCCCAGGACGTGATTTTTTCGCTGGCGCCCGACGGGCGGATTGTAGCCATCAACCGCGCGTTTGAAAAAATCACCGGCTGGCCGCGCTCCGTCTGGCTGGGCAAATCGTTCGCGCCCTTGATTCATCCCGATGAAATGGCCGTTGCCGTGGAGCGATTTTACGGGGTGATGCAGGGGAAACCGCCGGAGGTGTGGCAATATCGCGTGCGCCGGGCCAACGGCCAATATAGCGTCGGCGAATTCACCCTCGCCCGCGAGACCAAGGACGGCAGGGCCGTCGGCGTGTTTGGCATCGGCCGCGACGTCACCGAACGCAAGCAAGCCGAGGACGCGTTGAAGAATCTTTCCCGCAAAATCCTGCACGCGCAGGAAGAGGAGCGGCGGCGCATCAGCCGCGAACTTCACGACGAGGTGGGCCAGTCACTGACCGCCATCAGCGTGGGGCTGGCCACCCTGCGAAACAACGGCACGGTGAAATCTGAGAGCTTCTCCCGAACCGTCGCCGGCACCCAACGCCTGCTGGAGGGGACGATGGAGACGGTGCATCGTTTCGCCCGCGAGCTGCGGCCGGCCATGATCGACGAACTGGGGCTGCTACCCGCACTCCGATCGCATGTAAAGAATTTTTCGGAACACACCGGCCTGCGCGTCCAACTCCATGCCGATCCGACTGCCGAAAGATTGAACAGCGAACAGAAGATTGCGGTCTTTCGCATCGCCCAGGAAAGCTTGACCAACGTGGCCAAACATGCCCGCGCCAGCCGGGTGACCATTTCTCTCCATCCCGCCAACGATGGCGTTTGCATGGAAATCGCCGACAACGGCAAGTCGTTCCGTGCCGGTCCGGGGAGTGCTGCCAAACAAAGACAGCGGCTCGGTTTGCTGGGAATGCAGGAGCGGGTGCGGTTGGTTAACGGCCAGTTCAGCGTCAGGCCGGAGCCGGGCCGGGGAACCACCGTGCGCGTCACCATTCCATTCCAATCTGTGAATGCGGGCAATAGCATTTAACCCAAAACCAAAAAAGGAGTTACCTATGGACAAAATTCGAGTGTTGCTGGCCGACGATCACACGGTCGTGCGGCAGGGACTACGTGTCTTGCTGGAAGCGGAATCGGATATTGCCGTCGTGGGCGAGGCCGAAACCGGCCGTCAAGCCGTGCAATTGGCCAGGAAACTGGTGCCCGACGTCATCGTCATGGACATTGCCATGCCCAATCTCAATGGCTTGGAAGCCACGCGCCAGATCACCAGGGAAGTTCCTGCCGTGCGGCTGCTGGTGCTGTCGTCCTATAACGACGACGAGTACGTGCACCAGGTCACCGAGGCGGGAGCGAGCGGTTATTTGCTCAAACAGACTGCAGCGACGGATTTGATCAAAGCCGTGCGTGAGGCCAAAAAAGGAAACGCCTTTTTCAGCCCGGCCATTTCGCGGCGGCTGGTGGAACGGTATCGTGAGGCATTTCTGCAAGGGGCGCCGGCCAAAAAACGGACCGACCTGTTAACCTCGCGCGAAGCCGAGGTGTTGCAGCTTATCGCCGAGGGCAGGGCCAACAAACAAATCGCCGCCGAATTGTGCATCAGCATCAAGACCGTCGAGAAACACCGCCAACAGGTGATGAACAAGCTGAACATTCACGACATCGCCGGTCTGACCCGCTACGCCATTGCCCGGGGCATCATTGAGAGCAGCGCGCCGTTGGAGGCGTGAAATGTTTCAGCCCGGAGACACCGGCGCAAAGTTTCCAGACATGATGAGGAATGTCATTGGCACGGCGGGCCGCCTGTTCGGGGAAGCGCATCCTGGTGCGGATGAAACCACGTTCCAGGTGGATAACACGAGCGAGGCTTACTACAACTCGCCTTATTACCGGCTGCACAAAAATCAACTGCAACCGGTACCGTCGCTCCGGACCCGGCCGCCGCGAATCTGCCTGGCGGACGTGGCCGACACGGCATTTGTCGATAACATCATCCAGGCGGGAAAAATCGTCTTTCATGCCGTCGGCGACACCGGCGCGGCCAAATCCAGCGGGCCGGTCACGGAAGCCCGCGTCGCGGATTTGATGGCGGCAGACGTGTCCGCCGGGGGTCCGCTCGCGCCGGCCTTCTTTTTCCATCTCGGCGACGTGGTCTATCATTTCGGCGAAGGCCAATTCTATTATGACCAGTTTTACGAACCGTTCCGCGCTTACGACCGGCCAATTTTTGCCATTCCCGGCAACCACGACGGCATGGTGTTCGGTGCGAAGGTGGACGTGCCGAAGATTCCCACCTTGCAGGCTTTCCTGCGGAATTTTTGCGCCGCCGCACCCGGACCGTCGCCCGACGCCGGGGGATTGGTGCGCAGTGTGATGACGCAGCCCGGCGTGTATTTCACGCTGGACGCGCCATTCGTCTCCATCATCGGTCTTTACAGCAACGTGCTCGAGGGACCGGGTGTGATTTCTTCCGAAGGCGGCAAATATCCCGTTCCCGACGGACAGTTGAATTTTCTGGCGGCGGAGCTGGTGCGATTGAAACCGCTGCGGCAGGCAGGCGAGCGCGCGGTGATACTGGCGGTTCATCATCCGCCGTTGTCGGTGGACGGCAAAAGTGGCGGAACGAAGGGCTTGTCCGACGATATTGACACCGCGTGCCAAAAAGCCGGCTTGTGGCCCGATGCGGTGTTATCCGGCCATGCGCACCTTTACCAGCGGTTCACGCGTCAGGTGAAGGGAAGACAAATTCCTTACGTGGTTTCCGGCAGCGGCGGGTTTGCCGCCACGCCTCCAAGACCGGGTGTTCCACCCGCGCCCGTGACCGTGGGTGATGTGACGCTGGTAAAAGACCCAATCATCGCGTTTGGCTATCTCACCGTGACAACCGACGCGCGGTCCTTGACGATCACTTTCCGGTCCTCCAATTCAGGCATTGCACCCGACAGCGTCACGGTGGATTTGCAGCGCGGAGTGATTAAGAATTGATCCGGCCTGGTTGGAGTTGAAAGAAAGGCTCGGAACCGGGAAAACAGGCAAATTAATCGTCACCGGCCCGGTTCCACCTCACCGCCATCTGGTCTTTTCCGATGACGCCTGCTGCGTTCACCTACGGCGAGGGATAGGCTAACCGGTAGAAATGATTGCCGGTTAATGCCGGGATTATTACTTCGTTCCACCCGTTTGAAACCGTCGGCGCATTGGTCGCCACTGTCCAATTCGTCGTGGTCAAGTCGGGATTTTGCTCCAGGACAAACCCCCTCGGCGGCGACGGCCATGAGAGGACAAAATTTGTGCCGGCCGGCGCGAGATTCAGGACCGCCGGCGGCAGGGAAATTTGGAAAGTTTGACTGGCCAGCGGGTTCATCGCGAAAATATTTAAACCGCCCGCCAGGGTGACGGTGCCCGAATAGTTGCCAGGGGGAATTGAAGGGTTGATGGCCACGCCAAAAACCATGTCCGTGTAAGTTTCGCCAGTCAGCAAAAGGCCAGGAACGTTGGCAAAGAAAATATTTGTGTCCGCAGCGAGCCAGTTGGTGGCTGCGCCGGTGAAACTCAACTGGATGTCGTTGAGATACACGTTGTCAATCAGACTTGCGTTGGTCAAAGCGCCGGCAAATACGACTTCATTGCTGCCCATGCCTGATTGCATCGCGGGTGTCAGAACAAATCCCAACCCTCCCTGTGCCGTCGCTGCAAACAATAACCCAAGACTGGTTAAAAATACGGGCAGTTTCATGGCAAACCTGGGCCTGTCAGCGGCCGACTGCAAACAGGATGGCGTTGTTGATGGCATAAACAGCGCCGTTGACGCCGACGACCGTGGGCGTGTAAGCCTCGCCGATGCCCGTTGTCAGCACGTTCGTTTCCGAAAGGGTGTTGGAGGCCAGGTCCCAGCGGTAGAGTTTGCCATCCTCATTGTTGGCGAGCACGGACCGGGTGAACGGGTCCACGACGGCCGAATTGATGCACCATTCCTTTACGGCGTTCGGGAAATTGTTGGTTTGCTGTGGGTCCGGCGTCGGCCCGGCGATGGTCAGAATCTCCTTCATCACTGTCGCGCCGGTGATTGGATCGGTCATGGTCTCATGCGGGTCGAGCACGGCGATTTTGTTGACGCCATCGCCACCCGCTTCCGGATAATTGTTATACTTGGTCATCAACAGATAGGGGGACGAACCGTGATAGGAAGGCACTGCTGACGCTGGAACAATGGAAGCCGTAGCGTCCCAACCGAATGCACCCGGCGTTTTGCTTTGGGTAAGCGTGCTGTCAAAATGATGCAGCCAGCCGCGCTGATGGTTTGAATTCCACGGGTACTCCATCACGCCATAATAAACATCGCCATCCGGGCCGATGGTCGGTGAGGCGGTTACATCGTCGGAGATGACATCCTGATTGGTGGGATAGGCCACATCCAGCAACCGGGTGTGGGCCAGCGGCGCCAACGTCCGGCTGTCCAGGGCAACGAGATAACCTGAATTGTAACTGCCGTAGTCCACGGCGACATAGAGTATGCGGTGATCGTTGCTCAAGGCCGGCGCACAATTCTGGGCGACCTTGTTGATCCAAACGTCGCCGGCGGCGTTGCTGGCAGCAAGCCAGGCGCCGGTGCCGTTGAAATCAATGCGCGCGATGCCGCCTTGAAGATTCAGCGGCGTCGGGCCGGTGACCTGGAATCCGAAGAAAATGTCGCCGTAGCGGTCCGACGTAATCGGCGTGTCGATGAAAACATTGGTGAGGTAGGCGTTGGAGTTGGCGAGATAATTGGCCAGCCCATAAAATGCGAGTTGCCCGACAGCCGGCGGACCATTCGTGGCCTCGGTCGTGTTGCAATAATAAACCGTTCCTCCGCCGCCGGGGAAATAGAGCCGGTTCTCGGGTGTCAACGCGGGTGAAAAACTTGGCGTCCAGTTGTGCGGCGGGAGCACATAATCCGTGGACAGGGTCCAGTTGGTTTTGCCTGTTGCCCCGGCCAGCGCCTCCACTTCGAATCCATTCGCCGCACCTGTCTTGACCGGCACGATGACGGTGTTGGCCCGCGTAATGAGCGGCGAGCCGTAATGAATGTCCAGTTCGCCATTGGTATCGTATTGCGGATTCAGGTCCACCGGTGTCTGCCACAAAATGTGGTCCAGCGGTTGTGCGGCAGCCGATGCCATGGCGTCATGTTGCGCATCGTGGCCGTAACCGTCCCAGGGAAATCGGATGCTCTGGGCGGCTGCACGATTCATCGGGAAAAGCAGCAGAACGGCGACTGTACCCGCGATGGGGAGGAGCCAGCGTGACTTGATGGGCACTGCCTTTGGGAAGGATAAAGAGCCTTTCTTTTCCATATGGTCATCCTTTTTTAGCACAAAGTGAAAAACACCCCCACGGGCTATGTACCCCATTCTTCGCCGGGAACGACCTTCCGGGTTTTATTTTGACCTTTTGACCTGGATGTCAAGGTGCCTTCGCCTTCATCCTGGTAATATTCAAGTTTGCGGCGCGCTTAAAGCCTTGAGTAATTCGGTTCCTTTCGGGCTGCCCCAGCCGGTGCAGGCGTCCCAGCCGGAGCCAGCCGAATAAAATTTTTTGTCGCTGGCAAACGAGCCGTTGTTGCCCTCCACGATGTCGTGAAAACCTTTGGTGTTCGCCGGCGGTTGATAGAGCAGGGGATTGATGAAACCCACCGGCTTGGCGAACCCTTGGTTGAGCAGCGCAATCAAGGCCGACCACAGCGGCGCGACGCCACTGGTACCTCCGGAGGCGCCAGCGCTGCCGTCCACCGAAACAATGTAGCCGGTGTTGGCGTCGGCGTCACCGGCTACATCGGGCACGCCGCGGCCTTTGATGCCGCCCGGATTCACAGAAGGCGGCACATTGGCTTTAGCCTGCCAGTCGGGCAGGGGAAACACGGCGCTCACGCCGCCGCCGGTCCCCCAGCCGTCACGCGTGTTCCACACCGTTTCCGTGGAAATGAGATCGTTGTTTGCTTCCAGATGCGTGCCGCCGCAAGCCAGCACATGCGGACTGGACGCTGGAAAATCCACGTTCGCCTGCCGGGAAGCCATATCCGTGTCATCCGCGCCATGATCGCCGGCCGCGACACAAATGGTGACGCCCATCGCCGCGGCCTCCTGGCAGGCGGTGTCGAAGTCCTGCAAACTTTGCGGTGTGGATCCGGACTCCGGGCCGCCCCAACTGATGGAAATGACCGATGGTTTGTGGGTGGAATCATGGATGGCGGCGCGCAGTGCGTCCAGAAAACCGGCGTCGGTGTTCGGCGCAAAATAGACCGCGATGGCGGCCTTTGGCGCAATGGCGCCGGCCACTTCGATGTCGAGCATGACTTCACCATCGGCGCTTTGCGGATCGCCGGTCGGACTGTTGGCGCCGCCGTCCACCGAGACCGCCACAACTTGCGGCGGAGCAACTCCCAGCCGGGTGAAATAATTGTTGAGCTCCTTCGGATCAAAGCCGCCGCCAAATTCCAGGATGCCGATGCACTGGCCGCTGCCGTCCAGGTCGGCCGGGAAATCATACAACTTAGCCACTTCAAGCGGTGTGAACGGCCGCGAACCGCCCGGCCCCGACATCGGATGTCGGGGTTTTCCGTCCGGAAACGGCTTGAATTGAAAATGCGGCCGCACCACCGGCCGGTTGTCCAGGCCGAAAACGCCTTCAATCAACGGGGCCACGTCCGCCGGTAATTGAATCGGCCCGGTGCGAAGGCGGAATTTTAATTTATCGTGCCCGGCGGCTTTCAATTTGACTCCAAAGGCCGCCTGCATTGCCTTGACGGTGCCGGCCAGGCGCATCTTGCGTTGTCCGGCGTGGCGGTCCACTTCCTCCAAATTGAACTCCCGGGCAAATTGTTCGAGCCGCTGGAAATCCGCCGGATTGGCGCCGTAACGCAAGGCGAATTCCTCGCGGGTGAGATACAGGCGACGGGCCAACGGCGCGGCGCAAATCCCGGCCCATTCCGGCGTGCCGGCCCATTTTTGCCGCGCTCGCAAGCGAACCGTGACTTCAATTCGTTCATTGGCATCAAGCTTCCCTTTGCCCTGTGCGCCTGCGTGCGGCGCCCTATGGCTGCCTTTCAGGATGACCCGTCCATTCTCCGCTTTCATTGTTCATTCCTCCTCTGAATTGGAAACCGGCGGGAAAGGTTGCGTTCATTCAATTTTCTTGAGCGACCACAACCCGACCTGGTGATTTTCCAGCCGCTGCCGGAAGCAGCTGTCACATCCGCCGACCGGAACGAAATTCAAGCGCCGGACGCGAATTCGGGATAAACCTGCCCACGGTTGAGCAAGGCCGGCGAAATTTTCGTTTCGCATTCGGGGCAAAGCTCATGTGTCAACGAGACGTCGGAATGGGTCTGGAGATAAGCCTCCATGGGCTGCCAGCCGTGTTGATGGTCCCGGATTCGCTTGCAAACCGCACAGACGGGCAGCAACCCGGTCAGGGGTTTGATCAGGGTCAGCGCCTCTTTCAATTCCCGGATGAGCTGGTCGCGGTCCCGTTCAAGTTGTTTGCGGGCCGCACGATCATCCACTTCGCGCAGCGCGCGCTCGACGGCATGGGACAACCGGGTCAGACGGCTCTTCAGGACATAATCCGCGGCGCCATTTTTGAATGAGGCTATGGCCACGTCTTCCCCCAACGCGCCGGTAACGAAAATAAAAGGCACTTCCGGGTAATGCGTCCGCGCCAATTCCAGCGCTTTGAAACCGTCGAACGAGGGGAAGCCGTGATCGCAAAGAATCACATCCATCGAATGCTGTTGCAGTTCATGCATGAAATCCATCTCGTTCGCGGCATGACGCAGGATGAACGACAGCCCGCCCTGGCGCAGCGATTCGCGGATCATCTCGACATCGGCCGCGTCATCTTCAACCAGTAAAATCCGGATTACTCTCTTCATAACCAAGAAACGACAGTGACGACCCCCCGCCGATTCAAATTTTCTGCCGAATGTGAACAAGGTGAATAACTTACCCGGCCGGCTGCAAAATGTTCTTGAACGCGATCCGCCGGATTCTGTCGTAAAAAATCAAAGTGCGGGTCAGGAAAAGAGGTCATCCTGATTTTACCGGCAGCACCGGCAGGCGGGCGTGGGAAAAGGAGGTTTGCTTCAGACGGGCAAGAACTGGCGTGAAAATAATGCAATGGTGTAATGGGGTGAAGGCCCCAATTTGAACGGGGAATACACCTCATTGCCGCCGGCGGGTGTCTGGGCGTAAGCTTTTAAAATTAACGACCAGTTAATGACCAGTCGCCAAGGGGGTGGAACGCTGATGGTAAGTTTCAATTGTTTTGGTTCTACTGGAGGGCGGAATCCGGGAGCAACCGCCGGCAGGAACCCCGGATGGGATGTTTTATTGCATTTCCTGAATACGGAAAAACCGTTGGGACACGCCGGTTGTCAAAGTGTCCGTCCAGGAAGTGATGGTGTTGGTCGCAGGGAGAGGGCCGCTCAAGTCCGTCCAGTTCGTGTCGGTCAGGTTGTTTTTGAACAGCACGCGATAAACCTGGCCGGGCAGGCTGGTCCAATCAAGCTTCATGCCTTCGTTACCGGAAATTAAATCCGGGGCGGACGATGCCAGCGAGATGATTTGGATTCCACCCGGAATTTTCCCTTGCACCGCGTAAAAACGTTGCGGAACGCCCGCCGCGGACTGGTCTGTCCACGAAGTGTTTGTCGAAACCGCAACGAGATCACAATTCAAACCTTTCCAGGTCGCGTCGGTCAGATTGTTTTTCCACAGCACCTGGTAAGTGAAGCCGGGTACACTCGTCCACCGGAGCGTCATACCGTCCGGGGGCGAGCGAGTCAGGTTAAGGATGTCCGCCGTCAGATTAACGATACTTACCGTCGCGCTGTTCCGGGCGCCGGCATTGTAACCCGGACCGCTCGCCAGTGTGAGCCCGACCGTTTCCAGGTCCGAAGTCGGGAAATCCCCCACTGGCACAATGTCCACAGTGCAGGAAGTGGCGCCGGCGGGAATCGTAATGGACTGCTCGAAATCAACCGGGCCGCTGAACCGGTAATACACGGTCAACGGGGCACCGACGTCGCCGCTACGGGTGAAAGTAAACGTTCCATAATTCGTGGAGCCAGTGGCCGCGAGCGGGGCGGTGGCCGCGACTGTGACGACCGGGGGCCCGTTGGTCAAAAAAAAATTGGTGGCGGCAAAGACGCGCCGTCCATCCGGCCATTGCGCCTCAACCTCAACCCGGTTCGAACCCGGATTCACCGGCGTGAAAACAAAATTAGTGCCGTAGGCCGGTTCCTGCCCCTGTGCCTCCCAGACCACGCGGGCCGGTGCCAGGTTGAGATTCGGAACGGTGACGGTGGCGGTGACGGCATTGGAAATGGCGGCAACGGCCGGCACCGTGATCTGGGCCGGGGCCGATTTCCAGGCCTGGCTGGCCGCCGTTGTTTTTGCCATGAGAAAAGCGGCGGTGGCCAGTTGCCGTGCCTGGTTTACGATCGTTTGCTCGGTTTCTACAATCCAACTGTCACCCCAGCGATCATAAACCGGATAGGGCGCCGTCGCCGCGCCATCCGGTGGAAAGCAGAGCCCGCCCAATTCACCCTGGTAGAGGGAAAGATAATCGAAGCCGCCGATAATGTTGCCGACCGGTATGCCCGACGGTGGCAGCACCCGTCCGTCATTCAAAGCGTACTGGTTTACAATGTCGCGCTGACGTTTCCAACCCAGGCCTTCGACAAAGCTGACATTGACCGGATTGCAGCCGCCTTCGTAATTCATATTGTTCAAGATCGCCGCCAGAAATTGCGGGCGCGGATCGTTGAGCGGCGGATAATCGTTGAGCGCCGAAGCCACGGCGAGGTCGAAGGCCTGGTCCATCGAGAAATACCAGCCGGCCGTGCGGACCGCCTTGGTCTCCAGCGGGAAACTTGTGCCGTAGGCGTTGTCCTGCGACCGGGTCAACTGGTCCTGGGCCACGGCAATGATTTCCGTCTCGCACCGGTCCAGGTAAGTCGGGTCAAGCTGGTTGGTGGACAGTCGGCCGCTGCGCGCGGCAAAGGCGTAATCGCGGATGGCGTTGCCGTAGCATTGATACATCCGCCACCAGCCATACATAAACGTGCCCGAGCTGGTCGGGTCGGGCAGCATTTGAAACAGCGCCTGTTGATACTGCGGATTGCCAGTCGCCAGGTACATTTCACATGACGCCCACGCCAGTTCGTCGTTGTGCGTGAAATCGTCGCCGTAATGGATCAACTTTTGATACGAGCCGGCCAGGCCGTGTTGGGCGATGGCGTTGGTCAGGAATTGCCAGCCCAACTGCGCCTTTGCCCAGTAATTGCTGGCCGCCTGCGGATAGGTTGCCTTGAACAGAGGCGAGGAAGCACATTGTGCCAGCGCCGCCACGGCGGCTGCGGTGGCCACCGTGTTCTTGGGCCAGACAATTTGCGGGTCGCCGTTCTCCGGCAACACGTTGTTTTCGTATTCGCGGTTGCGCGGATAAACCAGGTAATAAAATCCGCCGTCGGCGTCCTGCATCTTCGCCAGAAAATCCGCCTCCCATTTTGCCTCTTCCATCACGTCGCTGATGCCATCGCCGCTTTCAGGAATGCCCAGGTTGTCGAGCGCGGCGACGCCTGGCAGCGAATCCACGGCGAACATCAGCACGTGCACCATTTGGGCGCTGTCCCAGGTGTATTTGCTGTAGTCACCGGCGTCAAAGTGGCCGCCCGCCACGTCCACCACGCCGGTATTGACGAAAGGATAGAGCTGCGTTGCCGCGTTGGTGAGCAGCGGGGCGGTTTGAGGCGGGTTGTTGGCGTTGCTGGCCCCGCCGTAGCTCGCAATGATGTTCCAGGTGTTGGAGAATTGGGATTCGGGCACCGGCACGTTCGCGGGCGCAGTATGGTCTGCCGCGTGGGTGAAACGCGTGAAGGGCAAGGTCGTGGCCGTGCCACTGCGCTGCTCATAAAGCCCGAGTTCATAGGCGCGCGTAAAGGCTGCCGCTACGCCGTCATCAATGAAAAAAGGGTACGACGCGCCCAGTCCCGGTACGGCCAATTGGTATTCCCCCGAGTTGGTGAAACTGCTGAAATCGGCCTGATACACATTTTGATACGGTGCCGGGGTGTAGTTGTAACCGATGTCCGGCCGCGGCGTCAGTGCGCCGTTGAAAACCACCGCGCCGGTGTGCGCGTCCACGATTTGAAAGTTCGTGGTCGTGATGCTCATTTCACCAGGACCGCCCAGGTAGTACCCCACCATGGCCTGTTTCGGCATGGTCGGTAGATAGCCGACCTGGTTCACATGAATCGCCGGACTATATCGCAGCGGGCCGGCGCTGGCGGTGAATTGCATGGTTGGCGCCCAGAGCGAGGCGTCGGGATTCCGGACCACAACCGTTTGGTTGTCGGCAATCGGCGTGGCGAGCTGCAAATACAACAGGTTATCAATCCGCAGGTCGTAGTCGGCCAGCGGGGCATAAAGCGGGCGTCGCTTGAAGCCCACGGCCGTGACAGTATCCGGAGTGCCATTGACCAGCACCACGAATTCCTGCGGACCCGGCATGTTATCCGCCAGCCCCAGCCCGCTCACAAAATTCCATTGTTGTACACTTTGCGTCAGCGATTTGGTGGTGATCAGGCGCAGCTCCAGCAGGTTCGACGAGAGGATGTGCACTTCGTTTTCACCCACCAACGGCATGTGCAACGAAACGTCATTGGTCAAAGGCGGATAAACAATGCCCGCACAACGTCCACAAGCCAATGTGGCGCTCATGCCGATCGATAAAATCCTCCTCATCTTCATGACCAAACAAATCAGAAGCCGAAAATTTTCCATCCTCCTGGTTGAGTTTACAGCAGTTGACGGCCCCGCCCAGTGGGGTATAACCCGCGATAAAAACAGGTGGAATGCCCCAGCTGTTGGTCATAAAAATTCCTCTTCTCCCTCGCGCGAAAGAAGAGGAATGACTCAAGTGCCGCCAATGGTCAGGGGGATACACTGCGTCCGGCGTAATCCCACGTGGCGCTGCCATTATAGAGCATGAGGCTGACGCCCCTTAGCGTGGCGCCTTCCAGTTTGAGGGCGCTGGCAGGCACCGCCAGTTGCACCCACTGGCCGGTAGGCGGCAAGGCGCCCATGTCCAGTCGGCTGGACGTGCCGTACCCGCCCCACGGGATGTCGTTTGCGCCCCAGAACGCACGGTGCTCCCAACAACCATCATTCCACTGGATCATGATTTCGTCGGGTGGATTCGCCGGGTCGAGATACACCCACGCGAACAGCGTATCGCCCGTATAAACCGGCAGTGTGTTGGTCGCGTCCACGAAGTAGTGGTCGTGAATGCCGGTCAGGTCCGGCGCCTGGCTGGCGGCTGCGCCGGAGCAGGGGGCCGGATTGTTGGTGACCCAGAACCACGGCTCGTCCACCCATTCCACGTTGCCATTGCCGTCGTAGTTGGTCACGTACGTCGTGTTGGCCTCGGCCCCCGCCGGCAGGGTGTCGTCAAACCAGATATTGGTTGCCGGCCGTTGTTGATTGAGATGCGGCGAGTTTGTCAGCGCCCGGTAAAGGTTCAGGCGCCCGCCGGTGCCCACCCGGCCCGCCAGGTTGCTCACGGTGTCCACGTTGTTGAGCACCTGGTTCATGACTTGTAACGCGGTCAGGTTGGGGTATTGCCCCCAAACCAGTGCGCAGGCACCCGCCACGTGCGGCGCGGCCATCGAGGTGCCCTGGTCATATTCGTAGTCGTTGTCGGAACCGTTCCAGCAGGAGAAGACCGGGTCGCCCGGTGCGGCCAGTTGCACCGTGTCGGGGCCATAGTCCGACCAGGACGGGATTTGGTCATTGCGATCCGAAGCCGCCACGGCAATGACGTTGTCCAGGCTGGCGGAGTAATCTGCCGGGTAAAACCCGGTGGTGTCGTTGTCGCTCCCGCTGTTGCCGGCCGCCACTGTGAAAATGATGCCCTTGTCGCGGAGCATATTGACGGCGTCCCAGAGCGCGGAGGAGGTGAAGCCGAAACCGCCCCAGCTTGCGTTCACAATGTTCGCGCCGTGGCTGGCTGCGAAGTCCATGCACGTGATGGCGTCGGAAATTGAGCCGATCCCGTTGGTATCAATGAATTTCAGGGCCATGAGTTGCACTTTCCAGCATAGGCCGGCGACACCGACGCTGTTGTTCCCTACCGCGCCGATGATGCCGGCAACGTGCGTGCCGTGGCCGTAATCATCCCAGGGATCGCCATTGCCGCGGCCGTTATCCACCAGGTTGATGCCGTAAAGGTCATTGGTGTAGCCGTCCAGGTTTTCCTGCGGGTTATGCCACAGGTTCGGTGCCAGGTCCTCATGGGTATAACGGATGCCGGTATCCGCCACGGCAACGATGATATTGCTGGCCGAGGTCCGGATGTTCCAGGCATTGGTGGCATCAATGTCGCAGCCGGGCGTGCCGCCGTTCTGGCCGACATTGATCAGGTTCCATTGGTTGCCCTGCAGGAAGTAGAAGTCGTTCGGCATCATCGTGACATGCACGAGATAGTCCGGTTCGACTCGATCTACCAGGCGGCTGGACGTGTAGGCCCGGATGATATTGGATACGCCGGCCGCGCTGGGGATTTGGACGACCTCCCAGTTCCCGATGTGCGGGAAGCCGCGCAGGACCTGAGTGCCCAGTGCCGCGTGCAGGTTTGTCAAAACCTCGGGTGAAACGCCTTCGCGGGGTTTGACCAGAATACGGTCGTCACGGAAGGTTGCCGCAGCCGGCACCGATAGCGCCAATTGCGGCAGGGCAACCGTAAATATCAGGATTCCTCCCAGAACAATTTTCGACAGGAACCTTCCCCTTTGTTTTGACAGGTTTTGCCTTGCTGAACCGGGTATGGTGATGTGCATTTTCATTTTCTTCCTTTCTCTCCTTGTTTTTGCCTCAGTTGTGTTCGCGGCGGTTTTAGTGCCCGCGATGTATGTTGCCCGGTCTGGGTAAAAGGAAATTCTCGGATACGTAATCGCCCAATTGCGCGCCGCACAGCAGGCCGTGCAGGTCCGCCGACCAGAAATGAATGCCGCCGTAAATCCGGCTCATGCCCGCTTCCTGTGCCGCCGCCGAAAAGGAATGAAAGCTGCGCGTGACGCCGGGCAGGCCGTCGGACACCGTGGTGAACGAAATATCGTCGGTGCCGTAAAAATCCGCCAGCACCGCCGCCGCCGCGCCACTGAAGGTGCTGTGGCCGGAGACATATTCAGGAAAATTTGGCGTCACGATCAGCGGCAACCACGAGGCGTCAGGCGTGGTATCCGGGTTGCCGTCGGTGTCCGCATTGGGGATGGCGGTGACCGGACGCCAGAAATTGTAGGCGAATTTGCAGTCCCACGCGACGATGCCCGCGTCGGCCAGGGCGATGTTCAGCAGCGCGAACAGCCGCGCGTTTTGCTCGAGCGTGTTGCCGCGCGCGGCGGCGGTTTCCTGCGCGATGACGTTCCAATGTCCCGGCGGCGTGGCGGTGCCGGCGTTGTCGTTCCAGAACAGCGCAATCTCGGTCTGCTCCGGCGTTCGGTTGGTGCTGTCATAACGGCCGAGGTCCTTGGTGAGATTGAAATCAAACGCCCATTGCGCGCTGTCCAGGGCCGGGGGCGGCGGCGGACGAAATTGCGAGCCGTTGGTCATGGCGAAACAGGCGACGGCTGGCCAGTTCGGCAGCAGCGCGGGCAAATAGTTTGGCGGCGTGGGAATCCACGCGCCCGGCCCGCTGCCCGGCGCGTAATTCACCACGGCATCGGAACCGTCGTGGCTGCGCCATTGCAAAATGGCGTCAGCCACCGATTCACCCCACGCGACGCCAACACTCTTGCTTTCGCCGGCGGGGATTTCCGCAAGGCTGTTGCGGTAATCGGCGTCGAAGTTGGTTTGCTGCGCGGGATAAAGATTCACCAGAACTGCGTGCGCCGCCGCCGTGATGGCGGCGGTTTCCGAGGTGACGCCCGCCACTTTGTTCGTAACAAAATACGGGCGGCAATTTTGTCTGATGCCGTTGCAGGCGTCAAAAATAGAAACGTGCAGGATGGCCAGGTTGCGCGCGGCCATCGGCGGCGGCGTGCGGTCCATGCGAATGGCATTGAGCGCCGCCGAATTCCAGTCCGTGACTTGGTCGGCCTGAATGGAAACGATGAACAGGTCAAAGGCGAAAAATGCCAGAGTTAGAGTGGTTCGAGCTGTCATATGGTTCGGTTTGGTTGAGGTGGAATTAGATTATCGTTGTTCCAGCCGGTAAAAGGAGGCGGTGGAAGCGCAGGGTTCGGTCACGACGTAATTGGCGCCGACGAGCACAGGCGAATTCGTCACCACAGTCCAGCCGTTCGTGACCGCGAGGTCTTGTTGGCAACACAAAACCCAATTAGTCCCCGCAGCGTTGGGCCAACTGATTTGCACGGCGTGGTTGTCCGCGAGTTGGATTTTCAGCTGCGGTGACGGGAAAAAGGCAAGCCCGCTCGGCGAACCCAAGCCGGTGGCGAAAGTGCTCCGCGTCCCGTCCGGCGCGTATTTGTAAATGCTGCCGCTGCCCCGGTCGGCCACATAGAGGTTGCCGGCACTGCCAAACACCAGCCCGGCAGGATAATTCAGACCGGAAGCAAAAGTGCTTCGGGTGCCGTCGGGAGCGTATTTGACGATGTTACCGTCACTGTAATCCGAACAGAACAAATTGCCCGCGGCGTCAAACACCAGGCCGGGGGAGTAAACACAGTTGGTGGTGAAAACGCTCTCGGTGCCGTCGGGAGCGAATTTGAAAATGGAGTGGACGTAATAGTGGTAGCCGTCAGGAGCGCCGGTGTAGACCAACAGGTCGGACATCTCGAAGAGATTCCCGGCACTGTCACAGGCCATGCCGCTGGGTCCCCACAAGCCTGAGGCGAAGGTGCTTTCCGTTCCGTCCGGGCTGAATTTGTTCACGCTTCCGGCATCCCGGTCGCTCGCGTAAAGATTGTCGGCGCCGTCAATCGCCAGATAAAGCGCGTGGGTGCTGTTCGTGGTCCGCGTGCCGTCGAGAGCAATTTTATAGATGGCGTCGTCGTAGTTCGCCACGAAGAGGTTGCCGGCGTGGTCAAAAGCCAGGCCTTCAGGATCGCTCATCCCGGTGGCAAACGTGCTCTGCGTGCCGTCGGGAGTGAATTCATAAATGCTGCCACTGCTGGAATCCGAGACAAAGAGGTTCTGCGCCGAAATGTTGTCAAGCCACAGAACGCCGATGGCAAGAATCAGTATGATTGGATTTCGAGATTTCACGGAAGTTAAGTTTGAATATTTCAGGTGGTGAATTTTTCCTGCCAGACGCGAAAGGCATTTTCATCCTTTCGCGTCCGACATTCAGTCCGCCAACTTGCCGTAGCAGTGACGGTTGGCGGTGATTATTTCAGCCAGCCCGGCGGGCACTTGTGCATCTGGATGGTGCCGCCACCCGGCTGTGAATCGCCGAGGTCACCACTGGCAGAATAGCCGTTGGACAGCGTGATGCTGAAAGTGTCCTTAGGTCCCTGTTCACCGTTGCCGGTGTCATCATTGTCGCAAGCCACGACGTACGCCGTGCCCGGATTGCCGTCAATCGTCACGTCATAAGTAATGTCCGCACAATCCGAATTGTTAGGATCAATTGTGAACGCGCTGACGTCCTGCGACACGACGTGCATGCCGGTGCCGTGGTCAATGTAGTTCAAATGACCCCAGAACTGGCCGCGACGGATGCCGCCGCTCACGCCGAACGATCCCTTCGCGCCCGTGGGCGTGCCGGTAATCCAGCCACCGCCGGTCAGCTTGCCGCATTCCTGCGGAGGCGGCGGCCCGCCTGTGCCGCAGGTGATGTCCGCATGCGCCAAACCAACCGAGCCTTGCATGCAGCCGAAGTCATTGATGCGCAACGCGGCCACGGTGATGTCGCCGTAGTTGCCGTTCACCACGCTGGCTTGCGCGTTGATGATGATCTGGCCGCCGGGGAAGTTCACGACTTGATTGGGCCGGCCATTGATGTTGATGGCCTGGCCGTTCACGACCAGGTTCTCAATGCCCACATTCGCGCTCACGCTCACCTTGCCATTTTGTTTGCACGTGGCCACGGCTTCCGAACCGATGAAGTCGGCGGTCACCGTCGTGACCGTTCCATTGGTCGCCATGATTTGGAGCTGGAAGTTGTTCATCGAAGTGCTGGAGAACGACTGGTTGCCGTCGCCGGTGGTGAGGGCGTCGCCGGTGTCAAACGTGAGCGCGCCATTGTCCACATTCGTGTCTGCCACGGAAACTTCCAGTGTGCCGCCGGAACCTGGGAGCGGGCCGGTGTCGCAGATGACCACCGTCGGGCTGGGGAAGTTGTGAATGTTGAACAGGTTGATCAGCGTGGCTTGACCGCTATAGGTCGTCGCGGTAGTTTGGATGGTGGAACTGCCGAGGGTCAAATCTTGTGCTCTCGACCAGTTCTGGCCGCTGGCGAGTGCCAAAGCTATCCAGGCAGTGCACACGCCGGCGGTATTTATTTTGGTTAACCACTGTTTTTTCATAATGATTTCTTCCTTTCATTTTTAACTCATGTTTGTTTTGTGCGGCACGGGGCCACAGGGTGAAAGTGTAGCGACCTTTGCCCCGGGGCACAGTCGGGTAAAAGCCTGAAAAACAACGGGAAGGAAGCCTGATGCGCCGGTTAGCGGTTTGTAGGACAAAATTCAGCTCTGCCGAGGCACCGTGGAAAAACTGCCGGCCGGGCACGCGCTCCTGCCGGTTGAAACAGAACTGGGGAAAACCGGAACGGCGGCCAAAAGATGACCGCCGTTTCGTTCAGCTTTGCCTCGGAGGAACCAGACCTGGCTTAATCAGTCACATACACGACGTAATATCGGCTCGTGGACTTGCTGGCTGTGTTGTCGCTGTAGGAACTGGTCGTGCCGGTGGCGGTGATTAAGCCGCTCAGGTTGGTCCAGGTCGCGCCGCTCAAAGTGGTTTTGTAGGCGACGCGATAGATTTTGCCCACCACGCTCGTCCATTTGACGGTCGCGCCCGCTCCGGTGACTTTCAGTGAGCTGGGTACGCTATTGCCGGCGATCGTGACAGCCGCGTTGTTCGCCGAACCGACCGCGTAGGCCGAATTCGCGGACAATGTCAGCACTGCCGATTCCGCGCGGACATAATTCAGGTTTGGCAGAGGCACAACGATGACTGTGGTTGATGCCGAGCCAGCCGGAATTGTTGCCGACGTGCCGAGCGTAATGTAGTCAGTGCCATTCGCCGCCGTGCCACTGAGCGAATAATTCACCGTCAACGCCGAAGCAGTGCTGCCGCTGCGCGTGACGGTAAATACACCGTCGGTCAGGCCGACGCGTGAGGCGTTCGGCGTTGCGGCCGTAACCGTGACCGTGGGCAACGTGACGGTGATGTTGCTCACGATCGTGATGGTTGCGCCGTTCGGCGAGCCGACGATATAACCGGGATCCGTTGACAGCGTCAGACTGGCGGTTTCGGGATTGACATTGTATTCGTTCCCAATCGCCTCAATCGATATGGTGTAGGAACTCGCGCCCGCAGGAATGCTGATGGAAACCGGCATGTCGCCCGTCACCGGCCGGCGGTAGTCGTCCCACTTGGTGGCGGTACCGCCCAACGTGTAATTTACCGTCAAGGCGCCGCTGATGTTGCCCGTGCGGGTAAAGGTGAATGCCCCATAATCGGTCGAGCCAATCACCGCCGTCGCCGGGCTGGCGGCCACGGTAACGGTCGGCAAACCGAGGGTGGACACGACATTGCTGACCTGGAACATAACGGGTGCGGCCGTGGCCTGGTTTCCCGAGGTATCGGTGGCGACGGCCGTCAAAGTATGCGTCCCGTCGGGCACCGCGGTTGAATCCCAGGTTAAGGCATAAGGCGCAGTCGTCAGCCCCGAACCGAGATTGGCGCCATCCAATCGGAACTGGATGCTGGCCACGGCCACGTTATCGGCGGCATTCGCCGCAACCGCCACCGTGGAACCGGACACCGTAACGCCGTTCAGAGGTGAGGACATATTCACCGTCGGCGGCGTCGTGTCGGCGACATTGGTGGAGCCGGAACCCGACAGGATGATGTGATTTACCGAGATGGGCGGAATGACCAGCGACTGGCCGAGCGCCGGCAGAGCCGCCGAGATGGTTTGAATCGGCTCCGGTCCGGGCACGCCCAGCGGATTGCTGTTGGTGAAACTGGAACTGGTGAGTTGTTTCCAGCCGATGACCGGCCAGTTTTCAAACCCGGTGATGGTCGCCGGGCTGGTTGTGCTCTGATTGATAACCCAGAGATGGATGTTGCCCGTCGCCGGATCGCGGAAGACGCGCACGGTCGTGTACGGATATTGCACAGTGTCGCCGCTCGGAGCCGTGGTCGAACCCATCGGTCTGGCATAGCCATTGGTCAAATAATCGTAGCCGTAGAAATCCTGTGCCATCTGATAAACAAAGAACATGGGCGTGCGGGTGACGTAACCGTTCCGGTCCTGGAGCTGCGCGTGCGAGAAACCTTCGCCCAAAAGCGTCCAGCCTGAATCCCAGGCGATGTTCTGGCGCATGGATTCCGCCAGCCAGCCGGCCCAATGCATGGCGCTGAACATGTCGTTATACATGAACGCCGAGGTCACCTGGATGCCGTGCTCGCTGAAACCCAGTTGCCAGCGGCTCGGATCACCCAGCCCCGACACGGCACTGTCGTCACGGATGGCATTGCGGGTGTCCTGCGGGATCCAGAGATATTTGGTGTAGTCAGACTTCCACTGGGATTGTGACATCCACCAGCCCTGGTAGCCTTTCGCATCAATCGAAATCGGATAGGTACGTTTGAAATCCTCCGCCACGGTGGAAAACTGGTAATAGTGTTCCAGGTCGATGAAGCTGAAATCGCTCGCGGTGAGGCTGCTCATCATGGGATAAAACCAGCCGCCGCCCGGGTCATCGACAATGCCCATGTCATGCATGTGCAATCCCAACGGACCGGTGTAGCCGCGGGCGCGGATGGCCACGCGGAATTTTTCCGCCTGCGGCCCGTAAAGCGAGCCGTTCGGCGTGCCTTCGAGGTTGTACGGCTCCTCGCCGATGATGAAGGCCACCACCGGATACGGCGCAACGTGGCCGCGCCGTGCGCGAAGGTCGGCCCAGTTGAAACCGGCCGGCTGCGAGGAGAAATCCATCGTAGTCGGAAGGTTCTGCCATTCGGATTGCGGGCCGGCGGTACCGGTGAGGTATTGCACCCACGCGGCATAAAATTGAGCTGTCTGCCAGGTATAACCATAACCGTCATAACCCCAATTGCTGGTGGGTGTGCTGGTGAGGTTCAGCGGGATGGGGATGTTAATGATAAACTGGGCGTTGCCCGTCGCGCCGAAGATTTGCAGCGCGTCTTCCGGCGAGGCGGCTGTGCCGGCATCGGTGCCGTCCCAGGGATAGTACGAATGAATCGCGGACTGCGGGTCCCACGAGTTAAGGTCGAAACGGTAGCCAAAACCCGTCGCGTCGCTCTTAATGTCCACGAGTACCGGACGTGAAGACTGGGTCAGGTACGGCGCGGCCTGCTTGACGACGGCGCGGCTGTCCAGCCAATAGACGCCGCCCAGGCGTGGTTTCCAGTTGAACTGGGCCGTGGAGCCAACCCAGCCGGGAAGCGCAGCCGCCCGACTGCCTTGAACAACGGACGCCATCAGTAAAATGCCACAAGCGGCATGTATCAGTGTTTTGATCATGCCGCCAACGTACGCCCCGGTTCCTCCTTACAGTATCGGATGCATGCTGATTATCATGTCAGTAATTGGACTACAAGAAAATTCTACTTTTCATGACTTCTGCCAACCCCAACGCCCGGACGCGGAGGTTTGACACGGATTACACGAATTTTCACGGATTCCAAAGCCCGTCAGGGCTGACATATTTGAAGAAAACGAGCATTTAAGAAATTTCAAGCTCCGTCAGGAGCAACATCCTGTAGCGTCGGTCTGTGACCGACGATAACCCTCTGCCAAAAATCGGCGCTGACACAGCGCCGCTACAACGGAATGTGCCGCCCGCCGGGGCTTGAATTTGGTCCGGGTGGTAGTTCTACAAAGATGCCGCACCTACGGCGCTGGGCGCCGCGCTTTTAAGAAAAAAATATGAAACCCTTCACTTAGCGCTTGACCCTTCAGCCCTCATAGGGGCTGCAGTGATGTGTCAGGCGACATCCTCGATAAGCCTGAAATGGTCATAAAAGTATCCTGTCTTCACCGAGAGCGTGTATTTCTTGTAGCGTGGTGTGTCGCGTATGTCGGGGGGAACAAGCCGGTCATGCAACTCATCATAGCGCACCGGCAGAAAACTCACAACCATTGGCTGCGGATCGGCGGTCCCGGTCATAATACAAATTCTTTCGCCAGCGGTGAGTCTGCCGGAACCGCTGAAGGTGATGGGCGCTGTGAAGAGATACTGAATCTGCGCGTCGCAGCCGTCAACCACCTCCCAAATCTGGCCTTCACGAGGGAAAGGTACTGATTTGCTCATGACACAAATGGCCGCCTAACGTTTCAAAGCTGAACCACGCCGACGGGTTAGGAGCGGCCAACCAAATGAAAAAGCCTGACAATTCAAAACCATGGGCTGAAGTCGATGATAACGAAGAAAAGTACCATAATTGCAACAAACGCAATCCCAGATACAAACATCATGCTTTTTACCGTATCCGATACCTCCTTGCGATAAATGAGCACTGCCATAGCAATCCAGGCAAGCGGCAGGATGAGACCAATGAAACCATAATCAGCCACGAGACCTGTCAGCAATGGCGGCTGTCTCCCACCTAATGTGTACATTTTGCGACACAGTCCAGCGCCAAGCACGCCTATAGTGATCACACCAACTTGCATCACGGCCAATCGTGTTGCATTCAAGATGGTGAACATAACATCAGCGTCTAACGTTCAAGCTCAGGCACGCGGGACCAAAGGACGTGAACCGCGAAGCGGAACTGAGACGGCCATCCCGCGTTGCCTGCAGCGATTTGTTAGCACTCCAACCCCGCCTGGCGGGGGGCAATGACGCAAGAAACAAGCTTGTCATCGGCGACTTCGTACGTTGGTTTTAGTGCGGCGGGCGGCGGCACGTACACCGGCCTGCCATTGGTGCTCGCCGTTCGAGCCCGTTTGTTAGCTTGGTGCCGCAGCCGCCGTGCAAGTCACTGGTGAGCCCGCGACGTTAATGGCGTCCCGGTGCATCCCGCTCAGGAGATTGCTCCACTTGCTGTTTCGACGCTGCGGGCCGTCCGCCCGCCTTTCACCCTTAACGAAAGGCAATCTATGGCCCCGCGCCACAAAAAGACAAAGAAAAAAATTGTTGCTCAACTTCCCACCCTCCATCCCCATGCCGCCGGCATCGACATCGGCGCCCGTGAAATCTGGGTGGCCGTCCCGCCCGGCAGCGATCCCAGACCCGTGCGCCGCTTTGATACTTTCACCGATGATCTGCACCAACTGCGGGACTGGTTGCTCCAGTGTGGGGTCCAAACCGTGGCCATGGAGTCCACCGGCGTTTACTGGATTCCACTGTTCCAAATCCTCGAAGCCGCCGGTTTGGAAGTCTGCCTGGTCAACGCCCGCCATTGTAGAAATCTCCCCGGTCGCAAGACCGACGTCCAGGACTGCCAGTGGCTCCAATATCTCCATGCCGTCGGCCTCTTGCGCGCCAGTTTCCGGCCGCCCGAACACACCTGCGCCATCGCAGCCGGCTCCTGCGCTGTGCCGCCGATCAGGTGCGCTTGATGCACAAGGCCCTGACCCAAATGAATGTCCAGCTCCAACACGTCATCAGTGATCTGGTCGGTATCACCGGCGAGGCCATCGTTCAGGCCATTCTGGCCGGCGAACGCGATCCGCTTAAACTCGCTGCTCTCAAGGACCATCGTATCAAGGCCAGTCGCGACACCATCGCCCGCAGCTTGCGCGGGGACTGGCGCCCCGAACATCGCTTCACCCTGGGCCAGAGCTACCTGACCTGGCAGCATTACCAAAAGCAAATCTCCGCCTGCGATGAACAGATCCAAGGGCAACTGGCCAGTTGGGACGCGCGCGTGGACCTGCAGGCCCACCCACTGCCCGCACCCAGGACCACCCATCGCTCCGCCCAACGCAATGAGCCCCGGTTTGATGCCCGCACGGAGTGCTACCGCGTGTTCGGCGTGGACCTGACCGCCCTGCCCGCCTTCCAAGCGCCCACAGTCCTGCTGCTGCTGGCTGAGTTGGGACCGGACTTTGCCCCGAAGTTTCCCTCCAGCAAACACTTCGCCTCCTGGCTGGGCGTCTGTCCGGATAATCGCATCACCGGCGGCAAAATCATGAGCTCGGCCACCCGTGACGTAAAAAGCCGCGTCGCCGAGGCCTTGCGCCTGGCCGCCCAAAGTCTCTGGCACGCCCAAAACTACTTCGGCGAGTTATACCGTCGTTGGAAAGCCAGGCTGGGCACCCCCAAAGCCATCACCGCCATGGCCCACAAACTCGCACGCATCCTCTGGCATCTCCTTAAATTCAAAGTCCCCTTCAACCCCGATATCTTCCGCAAAGAAGAGGAAAAATTGCGCCGCAAGAAGCTCGCTCGACTCCAAAACTCCGCCGCCGCCCTCGGTTATCGCTTGATTGAATCCCAATGACTTATACCGCTTGTTTCTCAGGAG
>JANWKE010000145.1 GCA_025451535.1 Verrucomicrobiia bacterium | reverse complement strand
TGGCCACCGTGATCACACCCTTCGTGTTCATCGCCTCGAGTGCGTTCAGCAACAGGTTCATGAACGCCTGCTGCAATTGCGTATCATCGCCACGCACGGTATCCACCCGGGCCCCGTAACGGCGCTGGAGTGAAACCGATTTGCCGCTGATCTGGTGATGCAGCAGCCGCAGCGCATAATCCAGCACCTCGTGCACGTGCACGGTGGTGAACACAGCTCCCTTGGGTGCTGCGAACCGCAACATTTGCGTGACGATCGCATTGATCCGCTGCAATTCACGACTGACGACTTCGGTCAGTTCCGTGTCCTGGCCTTTTTGCATCAGCAAATCGGTAAACGTCTTGACGGCAACCATGCCGTTTTTGATTTCATGCGCCATGCTGGCTGAAAGCGTGCCGAGGCTGGCCAACCGGTCGAGCCGACGCATGTTCTGCTCAAAAACCGGTGCGGAGGTCAGGTTGTTGAGCACGACCACCACCTGCGATTGCGCGCGTGTTTTCACCGGCAAAACGCTCGCCCGCAGCGTGGTGACGCCGCGGTTGGAAGTTTTCAACAAAATTTCCAGATTGGTCGCCGGCTGGCCGCTTTTGGCGGCGTCGCGGATGAGCCGGGGGAGCGGGGCGGGCAGGGAATTCATCGATGCGTTCCGCAGCCGCTCGGCCTTTGCGCGCAAGTGCGCAGCGGCTTCGGGTGTGCAGGCGGCAATGCGTCCGCGCGCATTTATCACCAACACCCCGCACGCCAGACATTCCTGCAAAAGACTCGCCGAGCTTCCGGTTGGAAGTTCGCTGTTGTCCCGAGTTGAATCGCCGGGTGGCATAATGAAAAACAATTTTCGGCGCCCGCTTACCCTTGCTTTTGTTGCCCCTGCAACTAAATGAATACGCTTATACTAAATCGCGTTTGCGCCGCGACAAACAAAAAAAGCCGAAATCACATTTTTTTCCGGCCAAAACAGCGACGTTTTACGGCTGACGTCTGGGTTTCATGGGATTACGCTGGTGCCCGCCGAATGAAAAATACTTTCGATACCATCGAGTCCATCATCGCCGATGTTCGCCGCGGCAAAATGGTCATTGTCGTGGATGATGCTGACCGCGAGAACGAAGGTGATTTAATCCTGGCAGCGCAATTCGTAACGCCTGCCGCCGTGAACTTCATGGCCAAGCACGGGCGCGGTCTCATTTGCGTGCCAACCACGGCCGAGCGGCTGCAACAACTCGGCATTGACCGCATGGTGCGTCAAAACCGGGAGAGTTTCCGCACGGATTTTCAAGTGAGCGTGGATGCCGCGCGCGACATCACCACCGGTATCAGCGCCGCCGACCGCGCCCGGACGATTCAAATCATGGCTGCGCCGACCGCCGTGCCGGATGATTTGGTCCAACCCGGCCATGTCTTTCCTCTGCGTGCCCGCCCCGGCGGTGTGCTGCAGCGCGCCGGCCACACCGAGGCGGCGGTGGACCTGGCACAACTCGCCGGCTTGCGGCATATCGGCGTGCTTTGCGAAATCCTTAACGACGACGGCACGATGGCGCGGCTGTCGCAGTTGCGCAAGTTCGCCAGAATCCATCACCTGAAAATCTGCACGATTGCCGATCTGATTGAATACCGCCGCACGCGCGAAAAACTGGTCGAACATGTTGAAGTGGTGAAACTGCCGACGGATTACGGCGATTTCGATTTGCATTTATACCGTTCGAAACTGGACGGGCAGCATCACCTGGCGCTGGTTCACGGTGACGTGTCCGGGCGGGACAAGGTTTTCGTGCGGGTTCACAGCGAATGTCTGACCGGGGATGTTTTTGGTTCGCGCCGCTGTGATTGCGGCTCGCAATTGCATCAGGCCATGCGGCAGGTGGCCGAGGCCGGGCGGGGCGTGATTGTTTATATGCGGCAGGAAGGCCGTGGCATTGGCCTGGCCCCGAAAATCAAGGCCTATAAATTGCAGGAGCAGGGCTACGATACTGTCGAGGCGAACCAGAAACTCGGCTACGAAATGGACCTGCGCGAATACGGGCTCGGTGCGCAAATCCTCGTTGATCTTGGCTTGAAAACCATCCGGTTGCTGACGAACAACCCGAAAAAAATCGTCGGATTGGAAGGCTACGGGCTGAAAATCGTCGAGCAGGTGCCGATTCGTGTGAAACCCAATCCGCACAACGAACGATATTTGAAGGCCAAGCGGGAAAAAATGGGACATCTCCTTTGAATTTACGATTTTAGATTTTCGATTTACGATTGAAACGCTACTGTGAAGACCCTGCCGGAATTGATTGATCGCGAAGATCTGGCCTGGCCTTTCGTTCAGCAATGGATTGCCGAGGCAACAAATCAACGCAAATCAGGTCACCACCAAATTTTGTGTCCATTCATATCGATTCGTGGTTAAATTCCAGGAATGCTTCGCAAGGTTCAGCAAAAGAAGATTCAATCGCCCGGCGGGACCTTCGCCATCGTGGCATCGCGCTACAACGCGCGTTACGTGGACGCCATGCTGCGCGCCGCCGAGGCGGAGTTGCGTCGCGCCGGCGTTTCCCGAATCCAAATCGTCCGTGTGCCTGGTGCGTACGAGATTCCCATCGTGGCCAAACGTCTGGCCCGCGCGGCGCACTCCGACTCGCAGGCCCCGCTTTCAGCCATCATTTGCCTGGGCGTGATTTTGCGCGGTGAAACGGTGCACGCCGCGCACATCGGCGAAGCCGTCAGCCGTGCGCTCATGGAGATCCAGCTCGCCCACGAAATCCCCGTCGTTCACGAAGTGCTGCTTTTGGAAAACGAAGCGCAGGCGCGCGCCCGCTGTCTCAACCCGAAACACAATCGTGGTACAGAAGCGGCCCAAACGGCCCTGGCCGTGGCCCGCGTCATGGCGGGTTTGAACAGCGTCGTCTGAAAGTCATCAAATACAAATAGTTAACAGTGAGGTTGGATGCTTGTGAAATTTTTCACATAAATTCTTGCCGGCCGCAACCGGGACTGTTAGGTTGTAACCGGTTTTTGCGCTTCGAAAGACAAAAAAGTATGAAAAAATTCTTATTAATCCTTGTCGTTGCGATGCTTGCGGGTGTGCCGGTCACGCAGGCGGCAGATATCATTGGCACCATTACCCTCAACGGCACGCCGCCACCGGAAGTGCCTTACACGCCGCTCATGAATGATCCCACCTGCGGCGCGATGTATAAGACCGCACCGACGACACATTTTTATGCCGTTGGACCGAATCGTGAACTCGCCGATGTGATTGTTTCCTTGAAGGATGTCACGGGCAAATCCACCGGGGCAAATCAGCCGCCAGTGACACTGGATCAGAAGGGCTGTCTGTATGTGCCCCAAATTCTGGCCATCCAAACGGGCCAGAAACTGGTGGTTAAAAATTCCGACTCCTGCATTCACAACGTCCACTGTGTGCCCGCCGTCTCGGGAAATCCGGAATCCAATCAGGTGCAAATGCCCGGCGGCGCGGACCTGACCTATACCTTTTCCAAACCGGAAATGTTCATGAAATTCAAATGCGACGTTCATCCGTGGATGTTTGCCTGGGTGAGTGTGATTGACAGCCCGTACTATGGCATCAGCGACCAGGCTGGCAAATTCGTCATCAAGAACGTGCCACCCGGCAAATACACCGTGCAAGCCGATCATCGCAAGCTCGGTACCTTGACCAAAGAAGTGGAGGTCAAGGACACCGATGTGACTGTAAATTTTGCTTTTGACGTAAAATAGGCCGGGAAACAGGGTAACGCCGGTGTCTTCCCGCAACCTTGCTCTTACGAAATGTCCGAAAACGCGCCTGTAAAAATCAATCGTTCGCTGCATTGGTACGCCATGCTGACGGCGTTTTTTACCTTTTTGCTGCTTGGCGCCGGCGGCCTGGTTACCAGTCATGAAGCCGGCATGTCCGTGCCCAACTGGCCCAACAGCTTCGACTACAATATGTTCCTGTTTCCGCCGTCCAAATGGATAGGCGGCATTTTCTACGAGCACACCCATCGGTTGATCGCTTCCGGGGTTGGATTGATGACGACCATTCTCGCCGTCTGGGTCTGGCTCAAGGATTCGCGCCGATGGATGCACTGGGTTGGCACAGCGGCTTTTCTCCTCGTCGTGGCGCAGGGCGTTCTGGGCGGCCTGCGCGTCGTTCTGGCCGACGCCCAACTCGGCATCTTTCACGCGATCATCGGGCAGTTGTTTTTCGTCCTGACCGCTGCCATCGCCCTGTTCACCAGCCGTTGGTGGCAGAATTGGGAAAACTTCCAACACCCAACATTCAACAAACAACAACCAACGGTCGGGGATCGTCCCCATGCTGGAAAACTGGATGTTGGATGTTCTCTGCGCCGGCTCGTTCTGCTCACCACCATTTTGATTTTCTGCCAGCTCGTCATTGGCGCGTCGATGCGGCAGCAGCACGCCGGCCTGTCCATCCCCGACTTTCCACTCGCCTACGGAAAAATCTGGCCGGACACCAGCACCGCAGCGGTTCAAAGCTACAACGAACACCGGATGAACGTCATTGCGGAAAATCCAATCACGGCTTTCCAGATTGTTTTGCAGATGGTCCATCGCCTTGTCGCGCTGGTAATTTTCGTTTTAATCGCGGCCTGTGCCTGGCAGGCGTGGCGGCAACTGGGCAGAAAGGACCCGCTGGCAAAATTCGCGCTCTTCTGGCTGATACTGATTCTGGGGCAAGCCCTTCTGGGCGCGGCGACGATTTGGTCCAACAAAGCCGCCGACGTGGCGACCGCGCATGTGCTGGGCGGCGCACTTTCGCTCGTGACAGGTGCGCTCTGGTATATTATTGCTTTTCGCCGTTCCGCGGCACTGCCCGAAATTGCGCCCGCCACAACAATATCCGGTGCGTATGGAGGTGCTCCGGCCATGGCGGCAAACAAGTGAAATGAAAGAAATCTCGGCGGAAATTTTAGGCGCTCCGGTTTCCCGTGTCGGTGTGGGAGAAAAAAGTTGGGTGACGGTCTTCGCCGATCTGGTCAAGGCGCGGTTGACAACCCTCGTGCTGCTGACGACGCTCGTCGGTTTTTACGTCGGCTGGCGCGGCCCGATGGATTACGCGCTCATGCTCAACACGCTGGCGGCCACAGCGTTGGTTGCTGCCGGCGCGGCGGCACTGAATCAATTGCTCGAACGCGAGCACGACGCCAAAATGCGCCGTACCCAAAACCGGCCGTTGCCGGCGGGTCGTTTGCAGCCAAACACCGTTATGCTGTTCGGCGGCGTTTGTGCGGTGACCGGCCTCGTTTACCTGGCGCTGGCGGTGAATCTGCTGACGTGCGTCATCGGCGCCGTCACCCTCATCAGCTATTTATTCATCTATACGCCGCTGAAGCGGGTGACGTGGTTGAACACAGCCGTGGGCGCGGTGCCCGGCGCCTTGCCGCCGTTGATGGGCTGGACGGCCGCCCGCGGCGAATTGAGCGGTGAAGGCTGGGCACTGTTCGCGATTGTGGCGTTCTGGCAAATCCCTCACTTTCTGGCGATTGCCTGGATGTATCGCGATGAATACGCGCGCGCCGGCTTCAAAATGCTGCCGGTGATTGACCCGGACGGCCTGCGCACGGGACAACAGGCCGTGAGTCACACTCTGGCGCTGTTGATGGTGGCGCTGTGCCCCTTCACCTTCAAGATGGCCGGACCGGTTTATCTCGCGGGTGCCCTGGTGCTGGGTGTCGGCTTCCTGTGGTGCGCCATTCAATTTTCCCGGCAACTCACCCTGGCGCGGGCGCGGCAATTATTTCTGGCTTCAATCCTTTATCTGCCGTTGCTGCTGGCGGTGATGGTCCTGGACAAGGTGAAATAATATGGAAACGATTGTTCATGAATTTCCGCCGTACCGCGAGCATGAGGCGGCTCACGAACCCGCGGCACACGGACATCACGCGGACATCGGTTTCTGGCGCAAATACATTTTTTCGACCGACCATAAAATCATCGGCATCCACTACGGGTTCACGGCCCTGTGTTTCATGCTGTTCGGATTTTTCCTGATGTTGATGATGCGCTGGCAGATTGCGCATCCCGGCGCGCCGGTTCCGGTGGTCGGGCCGCTTCTGGCTAAAATCCTCGGTCAACCCGCCGCCAACGGCGTGATGTCGCCGGAGCTGTACAATTCCTTTGGCGCAATGCATGGCACGATCATGGTGTTCCTGGCGATTGTGCCGCTGGCGTTTGCCGCGTTTGGCAATTATGTCGTGCCCCTGATGATTGGCGCGCCGGACATGGCGTTTCCGCGAGTGAACATGGCGAGCTATCAAGCCTATGTGCTGGGCGGACTGGTCATGCTGGTGAGCTTTTTCATTCCCGGTGGCGCGGCCCAGGCGGGCTGGACTTCGTACTCGCCGCTGGCGACGTCCATTCCCACCGAAGGCCAGTTATTCTGGATCATCGGCATGGTGCTGCTGATCACGTCGTCGCTCCTGGGCGCGGTGAATTTTATTGCCACCATCATTCAATTGCGCGCACCGGGCATGACCTGGATGCGGCTGCCCTTTTTCGTCTGGGCACAGTTTGTGACGGCGTTCCTGTTGTTGCTCGCCTTCCCGCCGCTGGAGGCGGCGGCGATCATGCAATTGATGGACAATGCCGCGCACACCAGCTTCTTCTTGCCGACGGGGCTGGCGGTGGGCGGGCAACTGGCGCACATCAGCGGCGGCGGCAGCCCGTTGTTGTGGCAGCACCTGTTCTGGTTCCTTGGCCATCCGGAGGTGTATGTGCTGATTCTGCCCGGGATGGGTATTGTTTGTGAAATCATCGCCAACAACACCCGCAAACCGATCTGGGGTTACAAATCACTCGTGTATTCGGTGCTGGTGGTCGGGTTTCTGTCGTTCATCGTCTGGGCGCATCACATGTATCTGACGGGCATGGGCACGAAAATCGCCACGTTCTTTCAGGCCACGAC
>JANWKE010000144.1 GCA_025451535.1 Verrucomicrobiia bacterium | reverse complement strand
TCGTAACCGATGAGGGCAACGAGCACGAAGATGGCCAGGGCCATGAGCAGCGTCAGCCATTTGAAAACATGGTCGCCAAAATGCGAGGCCGACGCTTTCGCAATCGCAGTTTGAATTGGCGCTGATTCGGTCACTTTTTATTATTCCCCCTTGCCCGGCGGCCACCGGTCAAAAACCAAACGGACGAAGAGCGGGAGGAACGGCGCTCTTCGTCCGGCTCACCGCCATAACATAGCGGGCAGCAGAGCGAAGTCAGTATTTAATTGTGTCGAGCAGCTTCAGTTCACGTTGCTGAACGCTGTCCGGCAGCGGCGCGTAGTCCAGCGTGGACGAAATCTTCTGCCCATCGGTGACCGCCCATTTCAAAAAGGCCACCAGCTTTTTGCCGTGGTCGACATTCTTTTGCCGCTGATAGACCAGCACCCAGCTGGCGCCGGCAATGGGATAAGCGTCCGCGCCGGGCGGGTTGACCATGGAGAACCGGAAATCGTCCGGGATGCTGGCGGTGGCGAGCGCCGCGCTGACGGAAGCCGGCGCGGGCGAAATGAACTTACCCGACGAATTTTTCACGTCCGCATAGGGGATTTTACTCTGGTCGGCATAAGCCAGTTCGCCATAGCCGATGGCGCCGGAAATTTGTTTGACCTGGCCGGCCACGCCCTCGCTGCCTTTGGCGCCCAGGCCCACGCCGGCGGGCCATCTCACCGAAGTACTCTTGCCCACCGTATCGGCCCAAACCGGGTTTACGGCGCTCAGGTAATCGGTGAAAATGAACGTGGTGCCGCTGCCCTCGGTGCGATAAACGGGAACAATCGCCAGGTCCGGCAAATCCACGCCCGGATTGAGCGCGGTGATCTTGGGATCGTTCCATTTCTTGATGTTGCCGAGGTAAATGTTGGCCAGGGTATCGCCGTCGAGCTTGAGTTTGGGATTGCCCGGCAGGTTATACATGACGGCCACGCCGCCGGCGACGACGGGGAAGTGCAGGATTTTGCCCGGCGCCTTGGCCATGGCCAGGTCGGTCATCGGCGCGTCGGAGGCCCCGAAGTCCACGGTTCGATTGAGCAATTGTTTCTGCCCGCCGCCGGACCCGATGGATTGATAATTGAAGCGGACGTCAGGATGATTCTGGCCGTAAGCTTCAAACCATTTGGTAAAGGCCGGGTAATCAAAAGTGGAACCGGCGCCATTGATAAGGGTCTGGGCCTGCAGACCGTTTCCCGTGACGAGCCAGCAACCGCAACCCAGGAGAGAAAGAATGATTTTTTTCATTTTCAATTTTCGATTAAGGAGTCTAGTCGGTTTCTTATTGGTTGTTCACGTTACATTCAGGTTAAAATTTCCACATCAGGTCGGCCATGGCATGGATCGCCTGGGAACTGCTGCCGGCGGCGTTGACGTTGCCAATCATGCTGTTGACGTAACAGTGGAAGGAAAAAAGCAGCGCGTCCGTCAACGCGTAATCCGCCGTGAACAGATGGCCTTTGACGTTGGTGCCGCCGGCAAAGCCCGCGCTGTAATCCGCATTGTCATCATCCACAATCTGGGCAAACCAGGCGTTGGCATCCAGCGCCTGGTAGCGATACGCGATGTCCCAGGTGCCCTGCTTGCCAGCCTGGCCGAAAGTGAGGCCGACGTTGTAACCCTGGTTTCCATTGGGTTCGCCGCCGGCCGTCCCGCCGGAACCGGGCGCGCCGGGATTGATCAGGTATTCACCGGCGAGTTTGATGGGAAACGCGCCCCGGTAAAGCGGGAAGCTGTCCAGTTTGTAAGTCACGCTGGCATCCACGACAATGGGATTGAGGTTGTAGATGGGATCGCCGGCGGCATTGACGGAGTTTCCCTTGTTGCCGTCACCGGCGTTGGCCGTGGTAAGCTGGTCGCGATTGACAATGTCGTAGGCCGCCGCGCCGAGCGAGCTGGAAAGATGATCCGTCCAGTTGGCGTTCCAGATCGCCTGCCCGCCGTAGAGGAACGACATGTTTTGGGCGGCCGAGCCCGAATAAGCCAGGACAAAGCCGGCGCCATTGACCGCCACGGAATTCCAGTCGTTGATTTTGTAACTGGCCTGCAAGGCCCCGCCTTCCGGCGTGTAATCCGGGTCGAACACCATCGCCGTTTCCTGAAAGGGCTCGTCCATTTTGCCGATGGTACCCGCCACCATCCAGGTGCCGTCGTTGATTGGCGTCCATTTGCCATAGGCGGCGTCCACGTAAATGAACTTCTTCGTGCCGTTCCCTTGCACTGTGGTGTTGTTGGACACCGGGTTCCCGCCCGCAGGACCGGCGGCGGTATTCGGGTCAGCCGAGCCCAACCGGAAGCCCACCTGCAAGTTGTCCTTCAGGTTGACCTGCAATCCCACGCGCAAACGGTAGCGCAGCCGGATATTGTCCTCCTGCGCCGGATTGGAGGTGGTCCGTTCATCAAACCGGCCCCGAAAATCGCCGCTCAATTTGTAACCGGTGATCCAGTCCGGCATCGGGAAGCGGGAATTCATCGCCTGGTTGAAATCCGCGACCGAATTGGTCGCGTCCTCGGCCTTCAGTTCGTCCGCCTCATTCGGCGTCAGAATGCCTTTTTGTTCCAGTTTGTTGAGCAGGTTGTCCACCGACGTTTGCGCATGGGTCTGTGGGGTGAATGCCATCAACGCGGCGGCGCCGGCAACGATGGCAACCTGGTTAGTGGTCTGGTGATTTTTAAGTTTTTTCATGGTTGTCAGTGGCTAGGCGGGGACAGGCTGAAGCAACATTGTTACAACCATGCGGAGGAAATGTTACAATTACGTGACAAGACCGCTGCGTCACGATTCCGCGAAGGAAAAGTGACAACCAGATGGCAAACCGAAACCGGCAGGAAAGGAAGAACCGGCGGGGATTTAACTCCCGACAATTACATCGCGCGAAACGCGGTGAAACCCAGAAGCAGAATGAAAATCGCAAACGCCAGCCGGAGGGTGCTGCCCACGCGGACACGCGTTTCGGTGGCTGTGCCCCAATTCAACAAATCGCGCAGCTTCCACGGCCACACGGTGAACGAGATACCGGCGACGATCAGCACATACGCCCACGCCTGAATCACCCACACCCAATGCGTCTGGCCCAGATGCGGGCGGCCCGTGTCCACCATCAATTTCGCCAGCAACAGCATGACGACGGCCAGACCGCGCACGGCCAGAAAGTCCTGGATGAAAATACAACTCAAAACGCCCACCGCCATAAATCCCGCCATCAGCGCCGGTTTGAACGCCGCGAAATCGGAGACCGACTCGTTATGGACGTTCCACACGAACCAGGCCGTGCCGAGCAGCATGAGCGCGACGCCCAACGGCAGGTTGCGGGGAAACTTGCGGACCGCCGCCGCGAATTGCTGCGGCCGGGTGATGCCATAAACCTGCGGCACGGCCATGCCGAGTCCCAGCAAAATGGACAACAACGACAACTTCATCGCGGGGAGTTAACCACGATTGGGTGCGTTTGTCACGCCGAAGCAAGCGTCCTCCAAAATCTTACAAGTCCACCATTTCCAGATCATCTGGCGGCGTCCCGGCAGAGCGCCGCTGATTCCGAAAGATTAAAAATTGCGGCTTTCTACCGAAAGCCGCTACGGCAAATTGAAACGTCCCAGATTCACCATCGCCGGGTCGCCGTAGAGGGTGAAGGAACCGGCACGGGTGATTTTCACGTCCATGAGCTGCCCGCGATGACGGTCCGAGCCGTCGAACACCACAATCCGGTTGCAGCGGGTCCGGCCGGTCATCCGCGCGGGATTTTTCCTGCTGGGCCCTTCCACCAGGATCTGCATCGGCCGGCCGACCAGGGCGCCGTACCTGCGTTTGGCGATTTCGTTGACGGCTTCCAGCAACCGTTGGTTGCGTTCCTCGCGCACCGGTTGCGGCACCTGGTCCGGCAATTCGGCAGCGGGCGTGTCGCGGCGCGGCGAGTATTTGAATATGTACGCCTGGTCAAATTCCACTGCGCGTGCGAGGGAAAGCGTTTCCTCAAAGTCGTCTTCGGTTTCGCCCGGAAAACCGACGATGAAGTCGGTGCTGATGCCGATTTCCGGTCTGGCCGCACGCAATTTTTCGATGAGGTCCAGGTAACGCTCCCGCGTGTAGCCGCGGTGCATCAGTTTCAGCACGCGGTTACTGCCGCTCTGGACGGGCAGATGCGCGCTCTCAACAAGCTTGGGCAGCCGCGCGTAAGCCTCAATCAAATCATCGCCATATCCCTTCGGATGCGGCGAAGTGAACCGGATGCGTGCCAGCCCATCGATTTCGTGGACCGCGTCGAGGAGTTGAACGAAGGGAGATTTGCCATCGGTGGTAGGGACGCGCTGCTGCGCGTCCTGACCGAGCGGCAGCTCGGCCCTACCAACGCCTCGTTTCCCATAGCTCGTCACAATCTGGCCGAGCAGGGTGATTTCCTTCACACCTTGCGACACGAGTTGGCGGCACTCGCCCACAATGTCCGAAATGCTGCGGCTGCGTTCCTCGCCGCGCGTGTAAGGCACGATGCAAAACGTGCAGTATTGATTGCAGCCCTGCATGATACTGACAAACGCGGTGACGGATTTTTGCGAGGTGCCGTTGAGCAAATGCTCACGAATCGTCGCTTCGCTCCCCTGCTCTTTGGCCACGTCCACGATTTTTTCGGCGCGACCGGCCAGGATTTCGTCGAGGCAATCCGCCGCGCGATGAAATTTCTGGGTGCCGAGGACCAAATCCACGTCCGGCAGCCGGTCAATCAGTTCCTGTCCGCGGCTTTGGGCCATGCAACCCATGAAACCGAGCACGACCCCGGGCCGGTTACGACGAATGTCGGCGGCCAGGTTTTCCATTTTCCGGAGGGCCTTTTGTTCTGCGAGATCGCGCACGCTGCAGGTGTTGAGCAAAATCACGTCCGCCGCGGTCTCCGACAGCGCCAGCGAGTAGCCCTTGGCGACGAGTTGGGCCGCGACGGCTTCGCTGTCGCGCTCGTTCATCTGGCAACCATAGGTTTTGATGTAAACACTCGGCATGGGACGAGAATAGCGGCAATTTAGGCCATGCTCACGGCCTTGGAAAGGCGGAAAGGTGCCAACGGAGGGGTGGGCGCGCAATCCCGACGAAATTTTTCCAAAAATTTGACTGGCGAGTTTGGACAAGTTGGGCTTTATTATCAGCAGGTCATGGGAACCAACAGAGCAGTTCGACGACCCGCCTTCGCCGCAGTCCGGCGCAGACCGTTAAACCTTCAACCGGAGGACTTCCAATGGACATTCATCATCCCTTCGTGACGGAATTCCCTGAGCATCGCGAAACCATCCGTTCGCTCAAGCTGGCGGACATCAAGTTCCGCGCGATGTTCGAGGAATATCACCAACTCGACGACGAAATCTGCCGCATCGAAGAAGAAGTAGAGTTTGCGACCGATCAGCAGATTGACGAACTCAAATTCAAGCGCGCGAAACTGAAGGACGCGCTTTATTCCGCTGTGCGCAAACACGAAATGGCGCTGGTACACTGAGCGCCGGCCGATTTTACCGGGCGGGTGGAACTTCCGCCCGGCCGACTTCGCCATCAAGCTTGCAAACGCTTGAGCCGGTGTGAGTTTTTCTGGTGGGTTTTCGTAAAGCGCTTTTCCGTTTCCCGGCCTCTTCAATCACCTTTTCCGTCGCCGCGCGCGGCACTTCGGTCCAGGGCGGCAACATTAATTCCATGCGGTTGCGACCGTGAACAAAAGTCAACATGCCACGCCCCAAAATAAAGCCAACCCGGCAACCACTCGCACGAACACGGTAGTAGTTGCCAACGGCTACAAGGTGCTTGCGATTGGAAATCAGTCGAAAGGCCGGCGCGACGTTTCATTATTCAGGCGAAACCACCCTTGCCAGGTTCAAACGCTACCGCGATTTGGTTTAAATTAACCATATCTTGTCACAGCATTTGCAAGCGGGGGTTAGCTTCAGGCAATAGAAGGAACGTTCTGTTCCCTCGATGGCCGTAATTTTATCCTATTATGGATAAAGCCATTAGCCATCGGCGGAAGCATTCAGTCTTTGAGTTGATTTTGTGCAGCATGTCGGCGTGGTTGTTCCCACTTTCCGCTTTGTCCTCCCAAAATATCACATTGGCCTGGAATCTGGTCACCAACACCGATCTCGCGGGCTACGAAATTTATTACGGCCCGGCAAGCCGGACGTATACCAATAATATCACTTTGACCGGGAATGTAACGAACGCGACGATCACAGGTTTGGTGGAAGGTGCAACGTATTACTTTGCTGCCACAGCTCTCAGCCCTGCCGGCCTGGAAAGCGATTTTTCAGGCGAGGTGGTTTATCGAGTGCCGTCGACCACCGCTACCTTGACGGCTTTGCCGGGGCCGGCCGGCCAATTCAAATTCAGTGTTTCGGGAGGATCCGGCTGCCAATATATCGTCCAATCCTCGACAAATCTGATAAACTGGGTTTCCGTACAGACCAACGCGGCACCGTTCACATTTACGGACACGAACGCTGGCAGATGGCACCAATGTTTCTACCGGACTTTTTATCTTTCGCCTTGAACTGAAATCCGACACCGCAACGCCGGTAAGTGACGATCCAGACTTGAGACGATACGCCACGACAGGTCAAAAGAACAGACGCCAGGAATTTGCTTCAATGCGTTTCCGCCGCCGCTTTCCGTTTCCTGGCCTCCTCAATCACCTTTTCCGTCGCCTCCCGCGGCATTTCTTCGTAGTGGCTGAATTCCTCGGTGTGGACACCGCGCCCGCCAGTGAGCGAGCGCAAGGTGCTGGAGTAGCGGTAAAGTTCCTTGGCCGGGCAGTGCGCCTTGATGACCTGGAAACTGCCGTCCACATCCATGC
>JANWKE010000143.1 GCA_025451535.1 Verrucomicrobiia bacterium | reverse complement strand
GCTCGTGCAGGTGGAATACAACGCAAACTTGTTCAGCGAAGCGACGATGGTTCGGCTGCTCGGCCATTTCCAGATTTTGCTCGAAGGCATCATTGCCCATCCGTCGCAAAAAATAGGCGAGTTACCGCTGTTGACGGAAACGGAGCGGGGACAATTACTGGGGGAATGGAATGGCGCGGCGACCCATTATCCGCGGGACAAGACCATCTCGCAATTGTTCGAGGAGCAGGTGGAAAGAACGCCGAACGCGGTGGCGTTGGTTTTCCGGGGAGAACAACTTACGTATCACCGGCTCAACGGGCAGGCGAACGCGTTGGCGCATCACCTCCAAAAACTCGGCGTCGGCAAGGGTAGGATGGTCGCGGTTTGCCTGGAACGGTCGGCGGATTTGATCGTGGCGCTGCTTGGCATTTTAAAAGCGGGCGGCGCTTACGTTTCACTCGACCCGTCCTATCCGGAGGAGCGGCTGGCGTTCATGTTGGAAGATACGCGCGCGACGATTTTGCTGACACAGGAAAGATTTCGTGGGCAATTTGATTTTCAACTTCGACCTCCGACCTCTGATTTCCGACCTCCAATTTTGGTCTGCCTGGACACAGACCGGGAGGGGTTGGCCTCGCCTGAACGGGCCCATCCGGCAACCCCGGCGGCACCTGACACCGCGGCGTACGTGAGCTTCACTTCCGGCTCCACCGGCAGACCCAAAGGCGTGATCGTGCCGCACTGCGGTGTCGTGCGGCTCGTGAAGGAGACCAACTACGCGCACTTCGGCGCCGGCGAAACGTTCCTGCAACTCGCACCGGTCGCCTTTGACGCCTCGACCCTGGAAATCTGGGGCGCGCTGTTGAACGGCGCAAAGCTCGTCGTGTTTCCGCCGCACACGCCTTCGCTCGCGGAATTAGGTGAATTCATCCGGCAGAATCAAATCTCAACGCTCTGGCTTACGGCCGGGCTGTTCCATCAAATGGTTGAGGAACAGCTCGAAAATCTGCGAGGTGTGCGGCAACTGTTGGCGGGTGGCGATGTGCTGTCGCCGCCCCACGTCAAACGCGCGCTGGCAAAGCTGCCGGGCTGCAAAATCATCAATGGCTACGGTCCGACGGAAAACACGACATTCACCTGCAGTCACGAAATATCGGCGGTGGATTGCGAAGGGCGCTCGATTCCCATCGGTCGCCCGATTGCCAACACGCAGGTTTATGTGCTGGACGATTATTTACAACCCGTGCCGGCAGGTGTTCCCGGTGAATTGTATGTCGGCGGTGACGGTCTGGCGCTGGGGTATTTGAATCAGCCGGAGTTGACGGCTCAAAAGTTTATTCCGGATCCGCTCGGCAAAGATTCCGGGGCGCGTCTCTACCAGACCGGCGACCTTGTCCGCTGGCTGCCTGAGGGAACGATTGAATTTCTCGGGCGCCTGGACCAGCAGGTGAAAATCCGCGGGTTTCGCGTCGAGTTGGATGAAATTGAAACGGTGTTGAACGAACATCCCGCCGTATGCGGGAGCGCGGTGACAGTCTGGGGTGACAGCGCCGGCGACAGAAAACTCGCCGCTTATTTTGTAGCCGATTCGACCGTGCCGTCGCCTGAGGCATTACGGGCGCACTTAAGCCGGAAATTGCCCGGCTACATGATTCCAACGGCCTTTGTCCCGCTGCAAAATCTGCCGCTGAACGGCAATGGCAAAGTGAATCGCCGGGCGCTCCCGCCACCCGACGGACAATGGCTCCAGCCGGCGAAAAAATTTATCGCTCCCCGCGATGAAGTGGAAGCGCGGCTGGTAAAGATCTGGGAGGAAATTCTGGGCGTCAGCCGCATCGGCGTCGAAGACCACTTTTTTGACCTGGGTGGCCATTCGCTGCTCGCGGTGCGGCTGGTGGCGCGCATCGAAAAAGTCTTTAACCGGAAAATTCCGGTGGCGGCCGTGTTTGAGTCGCCAACCGTCGCACAAATGGCGCAGGCGCTCCACGGGGACAAAAGATCTGCCCCGGCCTCCAGTATCGTTGAAATCCAACCGCGCGGGACGAAACCGCCGCTGTTCTTGGTCCACGGCGTGGGGGGCGGCATGTTCTGGGGCTACACCAACTTGTCCCGCTATCTGGGTGCCGACCAGCCGGTGTTTGCCTTTAACTCGCGCGGCATGAGCGGCCAGCCGGAACTGGCCACCGTCGAGGAAATGGCCGCGCAATACGTCGCCGACCTGCGCGCGTTCCGGCCGCATGGGCCGTATTATCTGGGCGGCTATTGTTTTGGCGGCAACGTTGCCTACGAAATGGCACGGCAGCTGGAAGTGCAGGGTGAAAAGATTGCGTTCCTGGCGCTGGTCAATTGCGCGCCGCCGAATTCCAGCTATGCGCGTTTCAAACTGACGCCGGTGTCCGGCTTCAAATTCCTCAGGAACCTTGTGCATTGGTTGAGTTACATCCGGCACATGACCGATTCGCAGCGGCGCGATTTCTTCCGGTGGAAACTCCGGGCGTTCCAGAAACGCTCGCAACGCCTTTGGCGCCGCAGGCGAATCACGCCGGCGAACCTTGATGTGGATGAAGTGGTGGATTTGTCAACGCAACCGGAAGACCGCCGCAAGCTATGGGAAGCCCATGTTCGTGCGTTGCTCGCACATCACACCCAGCCGTATACGGGCCGGGTGACATTGTTTCGAACGCGTGCCCACTCACTGTTCTGTTCCTTCGATCACGCCTTTGGCTGGCGCGGCTACGCCGGCGCCGTGACGGTGCACATTGTTTCCGGTGCCCACGAAAGCGTGCTGGACGAACCCCATGTGCGGACGCTGGCGGAAAGGCTCAAGCAATGCCTGGTTGAAATTAACGCCAACCGATCCGGAGGAATCCCGAGATGAACCTGCTCCGATTTTTGTTTCGCAACGCGCGCAACCTGACCTTGCTCACCGGACTGGCTGCGCTGGCGAGCGGTGCGTGCAACGCCGGCTTGATCGCCCTGGTGAACACGGTTTTGAACCACCCGGAAGTTTCCGCCATCGTCATGGTCGGGAGTTTTGTTGCCCTCGGTCTGGGCAAGGTGGCGACGAACTTCCTTTCGCAGTTGATCGTCGCGAAGTTCTCGCAGGGTGCGATCGCCAATCTGCGCTGCGATTTGGTCCGCAAAATCCTCGCCGTGCCGCTGCGGCACCTGGAGGAACTCGGAGCGGCGCGGCTGATGGTCACGCTGGGTGAGGACGTGCTGACCGTTGCCGAAGCGCTGCTGCTCCTCCCAAACTTTGCCGTGAACCTGGCTGTGTTATGCGGCGGCGCGGTTTATCTGTGCTGGCTGTCGTGGAAAGTCGCGTTGAGCATTTTTGTGTTCATTTTGCTCGGCGCGGCCGGCTATCGGTTTCTGGTGGCCAACGGTTTTCAACATCTCCGCCTGGCGCGGGAGGAAGCGGACCGGCTTTACACCCATTTTCGTGCGCTCACCGAAGGCATCAAGGAACTCAAATTGCACCGGAGCCGGCGCGGAAAATTTCTTTCCGATTGCATCGGGCCGGCGACGGAAAGTTTTTCCCGGCACAATATCGCGGCGGAACTCCGGTTCATTCTGGCGCATGGCTGGAGCCAGTTGCTGTTCTTTATCCTGGTCGGACTGGTTTTATTTCTGTTGCCGGCTCTGCAACACATCAACCCGCGCGCACTTACCGGTTACATCGTGGCGACACTGTACTTGATGGGGCCGCTGACCGGGGTGCTGGGCGTCATGGCAGCCATCGGCCGCGCCAACGTGGCACTGGAAAAAATCGAGCGTCTCGGCTCCTCGCTGGCCGCGCACAGCACCGAGACATGTTTGCTCGCCAAACCGGAACGCAAACTGGATTTTGAACGGCTCGAGCTCGCCGGCGTCACCCATTCGTATCATCACGAAAAAGATGACAGCCATTTCATTCTCGGCCCGATGAATTTGGTGTTCCAGCCCGGTGAACTGGTATTCATCGTCGGCGGGAATGGCAGCGGCAAATCCACGCTCGCCAAAATCATTACCGGGCTTTATCCGCCTGAAACCGGCCAGCTCCGGCTCGATGGCAAGGCCGTTTCCAACGCCAATCGCGATGATTATCGCCAGTTGTTTTCCACCGTGTTTTCGGACTTTTACGTCTTTGAAACGCTGCTGGGTTTGGATGGCGTGAACCTGGATGGGCGGGCGCAAAATTATCTGGCCGAACTGCACTTGGACCACAAGGTCAAAGTCCGCGGCGGCCGGTTGTCCACCGTGGATTTGTCGCAAGGCCAGCGCAAACGGCTCGCGCTGCTCACGGCGTATCTCGAAAATCGCCCGTTTTATTTGTTCGACGAGTGGGCTTCCGACCAGGACCCGCAGTTCAAGGAAATCTTTTACCGGCAGATTCTCCCCGACTTGAAAGCGCGCGGCAAAGCCGTCGTCATCATTACGCACGACGACCGGTATTTCGGCTGCGCCGACCGCGTGATCAAACTGGACTACGGCAAATTGGTTTACGACCGCCCGACCGCCGAACCGCAAGCAGAACCGGTTTTGCCGGCCACGAACGGTGACAATCGCGTCCTGTCTTCATCGGTGCCAAGCCTATGACCCCCGAAATTCTTTTCGACCCGCCGCCGCGGGGCCTGGAACTGGTGAACGGCGACACCCACGTTTTCTGTGCCACGCTCGACCAGCCCTTGGCGCGGTTGGAACAATTCGCGGAAATGTTGTCGGCCGATGAACGCGCCCGCGCCGCGCGGTTCGTTTTCAAGCAGGACCGAACCCGCTTTCTGGCCGGACGCGGCCAGTTGAGGGAGATTCTTGGCTGGCTGTTGCATACCAGGCCGGCGCAACTCGCTTTTGCCTATGGTGATCACGGCAAGCCGCAATTGGCCGCGCCGGTTGGGGGACGGTTTTTGTATTTCAACCTGGCGCATTCCGACACCATCGCCGTTTGCGCCGTCTCGGCTCAGCACGAGATCGGGATTGACATCGAACATGTTCGCCCCATCCGCGAGGCGGAAGAAATTGCGACGCGCTTTTTTTCCGCGTCCGAAAACGCAGAATGGCATTCGCTACCGGCCGGCCGGCAAATGGAAGCATTTTATAATCTCTGGACCGGCCGGGAAGCGCTGGTGAAAGCCGTTGGCAGCGGTCTGGGCGAGCCGTTTGGGCGGGCGGAAATGTTATTGGATTCCGAGAAGCCGGCGCGGTTATTGAACCCCGCCAACCGGGCCGACCGTTTCCCAAATTTTTTCCTCCATTCACTGATACCGGCCAGTGGTTACACGGTCACCACCGCGACGAAAAGCGCAGAGATGCCCTATTGCTGGAAGTGGCCGGCTCAATTGACATCGCCAACCATGCACATCGCATTTGATTCGCAGCAGGCTTTAAGACCAGTCCATACGGGCCGTAAAAACTGCGAACAGGGGCGATAGACTCGTCCAGGCTGCGGCAATACTGCCGGTTGTCTCGTTCAGTGCCCTTGCGATCACACGTCACCACTTCATGCGACTGTCCCAGATACAGGGATTGTGCGGCAATGATCAACACTCTTGCACATGAGCTGTTATGCGGGAAAGTCTGTGATTTCTATGGACTGTAATACTTCTTGTTGCAAGAGTCACCTTGTCAACTACCGCTGCCCATCTCAATAACCTTATGCGCAAATCATGAAAAATCGTTTCGCCATATGCTGAGCTTTGAAGCAGTAATTTTTGATATGGATGGCGTCGTCACCCGAACGGCCGCCGTTCATTCGATGGCCTGGAAAAAAATGTTTGATGAATATCTTTATTACCGGGAGAAAGAATACCGCGAACCGTTTCGCGAATTTACCCACGCCGGCGATTATTTGTCTTTTGTGGATGGCCGGCCAAGATACAAAGGAGTGGACACGTTCTTAAAATCGAGGGGAATAAACATTCCATTTGGCAAACCGGAAGATGAACCGAGGGAGGAAACGGTTTGCGGGCTGGGAAATCGGAAAAATGAGTTTTTCAATCAGGTGCTCGAAGCAGAGGGGGTTGGTGTCTATGACTCCACGGTAAAATTGATCAAGGAGTTATTGGAAAAGGGAGTCAAGGTGGGAATTGCCACATCCAGCAAAAACTGTGTCCCCATCCTTGAAAAGGCCGGGCTAGCTGGTTTGTTTGCGACCCGCGTGGATGGCATGGTTTCTGCCGAACTGGGATTAAAAGGCAAGCCCGAACCGGACATCTTCACCACGGCCAGTGACAACCTTGGAGTTGAACATCATCGCGCCATCGTCGTCGAGGATGCGGTTTCAGGCGTTCAAGCCGGCCGCAAAGGGAATTTTGGTTTGGTCATTGGGGTGGCCAGAGAAAATAATGCGCAGGAATTGAGAACCAATGGTGCCGATATTGTAGTAGAGGATCTTTCGGAAATCACCGTGGATAAAATAAACAAGCTGGTGCAGCTGAAGCAGGCTGGACGATGACCGTTGCCGGAAAACTTTCCAACTACGTTGAAATGAAAAAAAAACCGCGATTAAACTTCTGGCAATTATGGAACATGAGTTTCGGCTACGTGGGCATTCAGTTTGGTTTTGCCCTGCAGAACGCCAACATGAGCCGTATCTTTGAAACTCTGGGCGCCAGGGTTGAAAATATTCCCATTCTATGGATCGCGGCACCGGTGTCCGGCCTGTTAATCCAGCCCATCATTGGTCACCTGAGTGACAAGACCTGGAACCGTCTGGGGCGACGCAAGCCATATTTCCTGGGAGGCGCGATTCTGTCCTCGTTCGCATTGCTGATTATGCCCAACTCGCCCAGCCTGTGGGTGGCCGCCGGAATGTTGTGGATGATGGACGGGTCCATCAATGTCACCATGCAACCGTTCCGCGCATTCATTGGCGACATGTTGCCGGACGAGCAAAGAACCCAGGGATTTGCCGTGCAGACGTTCTTTATCGGTATCAGCTCGGTGGTGGCTTCGGCGTTGCCCTATATGTTTACCAATTGGTTGCATATCGCCAACACCGCGCCCGAAGGCCAGATTCCGCCCTCTGTGAAATGGTCTTTTTACATCGGTGGTGTGGTGTTCCTGTTGGCAGTCTTGTGGACCATTTTCTCGGTGAAGGAATATTCGCCGGAAGAACAGGAGGAATTCAACGCGCACGAAACGGATGCCGCTGCCAAAGAAGGCGCCGACATCAAACTGGACACTCGAAGCTATCACACCACAGGGGCGATCTTGCTGGCGGCCGGTTTAATCCTGTCCGGTCTCGTTTACTCGCTGCATTGGGACAAGGGGCTTTTCATCCTGACCTTCGGCGTTGCCTTTTACGGAGTATTGCAGATTGCCGCAGCCATTCGCTATTCGCTCCGCAAAGTGGACGGTCTGGTCGAAATCATCTACGACCTGCAAAACATGCCTGCCACGATGAAACAACTCGCGTGGGTGACGGTGTTTACCTGGTTCGCGTTGTTTGCGATGTTCATTTACACCACGTCGGCGGTGACCAGTTACCACTACGGGACCACGGATGCGAAGTCCGATTTGTACAATGACGGCGCCAACTGGGTTGGCGTGCTCTGGTCGGTTTGGAACGCCATGGCGGCGATCGTTGCCTTCCTTCTTCCGGTTCTGGCCCGAAAAATTGGCCGGGTTTCGACACATGTCATCTGCTTGTTTATCGGCGGGCTGGGTTTGATTTCCATGATTCTTTTCAAGGAACCCGGATGGTTGCTCATTTCCATGATTGCATCGGGCATTGCCTGGGCAAGCCTGTTGACCATGCCCTATGCCATCTTGAGCAGCGCGGTACCGCACCGCAAAATGGGCGTTTATATGGGCATGTTTAACTTGTTCGTGGTCATCCCGCAAATTCTGGCCTCGGCCATACTGGGACTGCTCGTCCATACCGTGTTTCACGGACAAGCCATTTACGCCATCGTGCTGGGCGGCGGCGCGATGATTTTCTCCGGTGTCCTGATGATGTTTGTCAAAGATGCGAAGAGTGAGAGGGATTCCAATGCACAATCTGTGGCAGGTTCACACTGATAAGTTCATCAATGAAAAAGAGAGTATCATGCGCAATGGTAATGTGTACCAGATTGCGAATGGCTACATGGGTTATCGCGGAACGCTGGATGAATTCGGGCCGGATGAACTGGTGGGCATCACTTTGGCCGGCCTTTACGATCGAGTCGGCGATGCCTGGCGAGAACCGGTGAATGCTCCCAATGGCGGGTTCACAGAAATCACTCTTGATGGCAGGGAAATCTCCGCACTTTCAACCAGGATAAAAAAACACCACCAGAGTTTAAGCCTTGGAAACGCTGTTTTCGAAAGGGAAACGGATTTCGAATCACGGGGAAAGGCACTTCAGATCAAATCCACGAGGTTTCTGAGCGCCGACGAACCCAATTTGGGGGTAATCAAGTTTAGCTTTACGTGTAATAAAGCTGCCAGAGTCAGGATCAAAACCGGAATTGATTATAACATCTGGGATTTAAATGGTCCGCACCTGCTAAAACTGACTGCGAAGAAAAAAAGCGGGACACTGTTGGTTCAAAGTGTCACCGGCGAAGCTTCGAAGAAAGTTACGGTAGCTGAAGTTATTGACCTTCATTTTGGGAAGCAAACTCATGAGGCCGGTGGCAATAAAAACCTCCGGGTGATCGAGCTGGATGCCAAAGCAAACCAGACTTACACATTTTACAAGTATTTCGCCGTGGTTACGGACAATGACCCGGTCAAAACTTCAGTCCATGAAGCGGCAATAAAGAAGGTCGAGGAAGCAAAAGATTCGGGCTATGACGAATGCTTGAGCCGTCACAATGCGCAATGGGCAAAAAGATGGGAACATTGTGATGTAAAAATTGAGGGTGACGATGAAGCCCAACATGCCCTGAGATACAGCATATTCCAACTGTTGATGGTCGCCCCGGTCAACGGCAGTGCAAATTCCATTCCTGCCCGTGCCCTGTCCGGGCAAGTCTACAAGGGAGCCATCTTCTGGGACACCGAGATGTTCATGTTCCCGTTCTTTTTATACACCTATCCTGAGAAAGCGGTTGAATTGATGCGCTATCGTATCAAAACCCTGGACGGCGCGCGCCGAAAAGCCAAAACCGAAGGAGCCGGATATCGAGGCGCCTTCTATGCCTGGGAAAGCCAGGAGTCGGGCGACGACGCCTGCACCTATTTCAACATCGGGGATCCGTTTTCTAAAAGGGATTTACGTACTTATTTCCGGGACAAGCAGGTGCACATCAGTGGCGATGTGGCTATCGCAATGTGGGAGTATTTCAAGGTTACCGGTGACGATTCCTTGTTATTGGAAGGCGGGGGGGAAGTCATTTTAGAATGCGCTCGTTTTTATTATTCATACGCTTATTTCAACAAAGACAAGCATCGCCATGAAATTCTGGATGTGGTCGGTCCGGACGAATACCACGAACGCGTAAATAACAACGCCTTTACCAGCATGGTGGCGAAAGCTACGTTCGAAATCGCGAACGCCATGGTGGAATATCTAAGGCGGAGGCACCCGGATAAATTAAAATCGTTGGTAAAGAAAATGGATATCACCGGCGCGTTGCCGGTGTTCAGGGAAATGGCAGATTTGCTTTATGTTCCGCAACCGGATGAAACGACGGGAGCCATCGAGCAATTTGACGGTTACTTCAAACTGAAGGAGACGACCGTCAAAGAGTTAAAGGCCAGGATGATTCATCCGAATGAATACCTTGGTGCCGGCCAGGGCCTGGCGGTTCCCACGAAAGTAATCAAACAGGCCGATGTGGTAATGATGTTAAACCTGTTCAAGGATCGCTATACGGAACAGGTCAAAAAAGCAAATTGGGAATATTACGAGCCTCGCACCGAACATGGTTCAAGTCTTAGCGCTTGCGCCTATGCCATGGTTGCGGCTGATATCGGCAAGCTGGATTGGGCCTACAGTTATTTTTTGAAGACGGCTAAAATTGATATTGAGGCAAGATACAAAGTGTATGTGGGAACCATTTTTATGGGAGGATCCCACCCGGCAGCAAACGGCGGAGCCTGGATGACGGTTGTGTTTGGTTTTGGAGGAGTCAAGGCGAATGCGGAGCGTGTTGTCATTAATCCGCGACTTTATAAGGAATGGAAAAGTCTGCAGTTTAACATGTTCTATAAGGGGGACAGCTTTAATGTAAAAATTACCCGCAATGATGTAACTATCATCGCTGATCCATCCAATAAATGTAATCGCACGTTTGTTGTGTCCGGGAAATCAATTGAATGTGTTCCGGGAAAGCGCTTGTTTGTGGGATATCGGTAAAAAGCAAAAGCCCCGATATTGAATGCGCGGGGTACTGTCGCCAATTCATGTGACTGTTGCCATCTGCTTCCTGTGGCAAACTAGCATGAAGAAGCCTGTTCATAAAATAACCGGCTAGAAGATGTTATAATGAATTTTTTGATGTTCCGATCCTTAATCTTTCTTTCCTTCGTAATTGGTTCGAGTCCGGTTCGCGCTGGCATTGGTGCGGACATACCTTGGACAACCTATGAGGCTGAGGACATGAGAACCACCGGCACAGTCTTGGGTCCCAGGTATGCCCCCAACCTGGTTGAAACGGAATCCTCCGGCCAAAAATGCGTAAAGCTCGTTGACGCGGGGCAATATGTTGAGTTTACCGTGCAAACACCTGCCAATGCCATGGTGGTGCGATATAGCTTGCCGGACTCCCCCGACGGTGGCGGAATCAACTCGACCCTGAGTCTCTACCAGAATGGAAAACTGATCAAAAAACTGCCCGTCATGTCGCATTACTCATGGCTTTACGGCAAATATCCCTTCACCAACGACCCGAAAGCGGGCAAGCCGAGAGATTTTTACAATGAAGTTCGCCTGAAAAACCTGACCTTGGCCGAGGGTGACGTCGTTCGTGTGCAAAAGACCGACGAGGATGCCCCCTGTTGCATCATTGATTTGGTTGATTTGGAGAAGGTCGCACCGCCGCTGGCTGCCCCGGCCAATTCACTTTCCGTGGCCGGCTTTGGCGCGGGCAGCACGGGCGAGACCGACGATACCGAGGCGTTGAGGAATTGCATCGCTGAGGCCGGGAAACAGGGGAAAATCGTCTGGGTACCGCCCGGGAATTACAAGTTGACCGGAGATATTATTGTCCCTTCTGATATAACGATCCAGGGTTCAGGGATGTGGCACACAACTTTTGTGGGCGATGCCGGGCTTTATGGCCAGGCGGACCGGCGGGTGAGATTCAAGCTTGCCGGCAACAACATCCATCTCGCTGATTTTGCGATCATCGGAAAATTGAACTACCGCAACGATAGCGAACCCAATGACGGGATCCTGGGCGCCCATTGTAATAATTCCACCATCTCGCACCTCTGGGTGGAGCATACGAAAGTCGGTATGTGGTTCTACGTTTGCAGCAACGTCGTTGTGGATGGCTGCCGGCTTCGGAACACGCTGGCTGACGGCATCAACTTATGCGTGGATACGCGCAATTGCGTGATCCAGAACTGCACAACCCGTAACACCGGCGACGATTGTTTTGCCATGTGGCCGGCGGCGTCCGATCAGAGCTTCGTTCAACAGGCACCTGCGCCCGGGTCAAACGTTTTCCGGCACTGCACGGGCCAATTGCCGTTTCTCGCGAACGGCGGTGCTATTTACGGTGGCGCGAACAATTGTATTGAGGACTGCCTGTTTACAGATATTTCCCCCGGCTGCGGCGTGCTCATCAGCACGACTTTCCCGACGGCCGACGAGAGCGGGAGGATTGACAACAACTTCAGCGGAACGACGGTGGTCCGGAACTGCGATTTGATCCGCAGTGGCGGGTTCGACCACGATTGGGCCTGGCGCGCTGCCTTCCAGCTTTGCATGGATCGCCGTAGTATTTCAGGCGTGGATATCAGTAACGTGAACATAAGAGACAGTTTTTCCGATGGGCTAAGCATTGTTGCTCCGGGGAGCAAGCACGGTCAGGGCACACTTTCCAATGTCCGCCTCGAGAACGTGAACATTCCCAACTACGGAATCGGGACCGACTCCTGCCACGGTTTGTGGGTTCGTAACGATGCCTGCGGCAATGTGACCATCATCAATTCCCGAATCGCTGATGTTCAAAACAGCTCGACCAACTTCGTCATCAAGAAATACACAATTTCCGGCTCGATTAATACGCACGCGCCTCCCCATACGCAGACGCTGCAGAAAGTGGAGCCAAGGCAGGAAGCCCAAGCAGGTTTTGGACTGGCGCATGGCCGCTGAAAATGGCAGAGCGAAACCACCGCGTATATTTTCACGGGGTGAGGGCCGCCATCGGCGCAACCATTCAAACCATAGGTAGATTTGGTTCGTCAATTTTATTTATTGGCCGGCAATTTGTTTAGGCATAAAATAAAATCGTGCCACGCCATTCAGTCATGCCGCAACATACGATTTGTCCGTTGCCTGATTTAACCACCCGAGAAAATAATGGCGCTTTACCGTGGTCGAGATGATCCGTCGTTGCCTAAAATGGTTGTTGATTCCGGTAATATTAACCGGCGTTAATGCAACGCAGGCGGTTGTATTGTGGAGTGATCTAGGCACAACCCTGGTTCATGATACGGGGGCAGGGTTTGATATTCTGGGCGGTGCGGTAAAAGAGGATGATTCTTCCACTAACACGCTCTATTTCAAGGTGCACGTGGACCCGCTGTCAGATGCGAGCACGGAAGAATACTTCGCCGCTTTTGAATTGTATGAAGGCGACAAGGAACGTCTGGGCATCGGCAATGCGCTGAAGGCCTGGGCTTACAGCGCATTTCGGGCGGATGCCACGGGGCAATCCCACGAAGGCGCGGATTACATTGATTTGCATTCCTCCCGACCGGAACCTTCCACGCCGGGAACTTCAATCATTTACGAAAATCCGCATCGGGGGATTGAATGCACCATTGTTTTTAAGGTGCAATATGTTCCCGGTGACGATGATCTGGTGACCGTATGGCTGAATCCCGATCTTGGGCCGGGAGCCACGGAGGCGGCCCAGCCGGAAAATCTGATTACGCGCTTCAAAGCCAAAGCCACCTTCAATGAAATTCATCTGCGTCACGGCGGTGGTGGAGATGGCTGGATTTTCAATGACATAGCCATAGCGACTTCATTCAGCGATCTGGTGGCCATGAACGGCAACGAAACCGGGATGGAAAATCGCGTGCTGGGGAAGGGGGAACCATTGTTCACTTTTCAGTCCTGGCGAAGTGAACAAGGCCTGCCGCAGGATCGGGTCCGGGCGCTGGCGCAAACCAGTGACGGCTACTTATGGGTGGGAACGGACGATGGTGTGGCGCGCTTTGACGGCGTGCGGTTCGTGTCTTATGGCCTGCCGGAAGGATTGCCCAGTGGACCGGTGCGCACGTTGTTTGGAGACAGCCACGGATCGTTATGGATCGGCAGCGTTGGCGAAGGATTGATTCGCTGGCAGGGGGGGCACTTTACCACCTTTACGATGGCTGACGGTTTGCCCTCTGACTCCATCAGCGCGCTGGCGGAGGACAATGAGGGCAGGCTGTGGATTGGCACTGAAGCAGGATTGGCCTTATGGCAGGATGGACAATTAACATCTCCCAGGGCGGCGGAGGAATTCAAGGGCAAAGCGGTTACCGCCTTATTCAAAGACCCGGAAGGGAACATGTGGTTGGGCGCCACGGATGTCGGTGTGTTCAAATATCAGGCCGGGAAGTTCATTCCGCTGACCGGCACCGTGACCAGAGAATTGCTTCAGGACCCGCATTCGTTGCTGGTGGACAAGAAGGGCCGGGTCTGGATTGGGGCGGGGGACGACTTTGTCTTGTGCCGCGACGGTGAGCAGTGGCGGCCTTATCGGATTCCGCGTCACTTCGCTCGTTCCTATGCCTGTGCGCTGGGTGAGGAGCCGGACGGAACGGTTTGGGCGGGTTCTGTGAGCGAAGGGTTGCTTAAATTCAAGGACGGCAAACTGGTGACGATCAATGCCAGTAGCGGCCTTTCGGATAATGCCGTGGAGTCATTGTTGGTGGATCGGGACGGTAACTTATGGGTCGGCACGGAGGTGGGATTAAATTTATTGCGGCAGAAAAATCTTTTCGCCTATGACCAGAAACAAGGATTGGGTTATGGTGCGGTGAATGGCCTGGCGGAAATTGCGCCGGGCGTGATTTGGGCGGGCAAGCCGGGCGATGGTTTGTATCGCTGGGACGGAAGGAATTTCAGCCGGCTTATGTCCGCCAACCTGTCCATCATGGGCCAGCAAATCAATACACTGCTGGCCTCCCGTAACGGCGGTTGTTGGGTGGCTGGCGCCGACGGCCTGCTGCACTTTGGCAACCCGATGAAAACGACGGACAAAGCGGAGTTGTTCCCGCTGCCTGGCGAGAACATTGTTTCTTTGTGCGAAGATGAAGGACAGGGTTTGTGGGTGGGAACGCGCGAAGGACAAATATGGCGGCTTGATAACAAAAAGTGGGAGGCGCAGACAAATTTGCTTCACGCGATCACGGCCATCGTGCCGGGCACCCGCGGCGTCATATGGATCGGGACTGAAGGCGACGGGGTGTATGAATTTAATGGAGGCACGCACACGCATTTGGATACCGGCAACGGGCTGTTAAGCGACCTGATCCGCACGCTTTATCTGGACACCCAGGGCACCCTCTGGATTGGCACGGCGGGTGGCGGCTTGAGCTGGTGGCGGCATGGCCGAATAACCACGCTGACCACCCGTGAGGGACTGCCGGACAACACGATTTCGGAAATTCTGGAGGACGGCAAAGGCCGGCTTTGGCTGGGAAGCAATCGTGGCATCAATTGTGTCGGTAAAGCCGAACTGGAGGACCTGGCCGCGGGTAAAATTCCCGCCGTTTCTCCGCAGGTTTATGGCCGGGCGGAAGGAATGCTGTCGGAAGAATGCTCGGGGGGATTTTGTCCGGCGGGTTTGAAATCCGGGTCGGGCCAACTTTGGTTTCCGACTTTGAAAGGTGTCGTGGCCGTGGACCCACAGGTGCATTTGTCACGAATACCGGCGCCGACGGTGTTGCTGGAGGAAGTTCTGGTGGATGATGTTCCCAGCAGCGGGTTCCAGGTGGTTCGCACTCCGCCCGGCAAAAGAAGTGAAAAACTTGAACCCGCCAAATCAGGCAACACGGCTTTAAAACTTGGTCCGGGCAAACATCGCATTGAATTCCAATATACCGCGCTGGGGTTTGACGCGCCGGAACGAATCCGGTTTCGTTATCGGCTCGAGGGTTTGGAT
>JANWKE010000142.1 GCA_025451535.1 Verrucomicrobiia bacterium | reverse complement strand
GTGCTGGAACAGGACATTCAGGACAACGCCGCCAACGCGACGCGTTTCCTCGTGCTGGGCCGCCAATGCAGTCCGCCCACCGGCCAGGACCGCACCAGCCTGCTGGTCAGCGTGGCCGACAAGGCCGGCGCGTTGCACGAGGCGATTGCCGCGTTCCGCCGGTACAAGATCAACATGACGAAGATTGAATCGCGCCCCAGCAAGCGGAAGGCGTGGGAATATTTCTTCTTCATCGATTGCGACGGCCACGCGCAGGACCGCAAGGTGGCCAATGCCATCCGCCTGCTCGGGGAGCACTGCAATTTCATCAAAGTGCTCGGCTCCTATCCGAACGCGGAATAGGAACCGGGCCGCGACCGCGGACTTAGCTAATCAATTGTGGTCGTGGCCATGGTCGCCGTGGTCACCATGTCCTCCTCCGCCTTGTCCGCCCCCTCGCTGAGGCGTATAATTTCCCCGATTGGGTGGGGACTGGCCTTTATCGAAAGGCATTCCTTGATTTGGCGGTGGACTGACGGGCGGCTTGATATTTTCCGTTCCCCGCGACGGCTGGTCGGAAGTCGGCGGAGCCACTGGTTTTGATTCGTGGTTAATTTCAGCCGGGCCGGCCTCGTGCCTGAAGCTGGAGGGCAACGGCGTGCGGCGAATCGCCGCGTTGATGGGGACGGCGCTGAATTTTCTGCCGGTGGTCTTTTCCATCACCGCCAGACCCGGACCTTCATTGACGATGACCTTTCTGGGACTGCCGTCAAAATTCCTGGTGGCGTGTTCTGTATTGGAGATGAACCTCGTCTGCCGGACGATGGCCGGGTTGTTAACGATCACCGTGCGGGACGAGATGTGACCGCCGAAATGGTCGTTGTCAACGAACACAAAGGCTGCGTCGTCCGGACGGCGAGCATGGAAGCCAATTGGCGCCCAGCCCACGAAACCGCCGCCGAAGCGCCAGCAAACCCACGCGGGCGCCCACTCAACACCGGGCACCCAGATCCAGCCATAATCGGGGTCGTAAACCCACGAGCCGTAATGGTAACAGGCCCACGCCCACGGTTCGTCACTGGCCCAATACCAGCCGCAATCGGTCCAGACCCAGTAGCCGTTGCAATACGGCCGCCAGCCGACCACCACGCCCGCCGGCCGCCAGCAACGTCCATAGGAACCGACTTCCACCCAGGTGCCGCAGGAAGACAGCGGCGCGTTAAAATCCGCCGCGGCATGGATCTGCACGGAAGCGGAAACTTCCAAATCCGCCCGCGCATTGGTCGTGGTCCCGGCCAGAGCACCCGCCAGCCCGATGGCAAACAAAGTTGGTATTTTTTTCATAACGCTCCTTTCCTTGCCTGTGCGTCGATGATATAGTGCCGCGCTGGCGTAGTGTGAAAATGCCGGCGCAACCTTTATAATTTCGACGCTGAATATGAGACAGTCTAAAGAGAAGTTCTGTTTGAAAATTTTGACCGCCGGGCCGGCGCCCATTCCCGCCAAAGCCCCGGACACATTCCTGCGGAAATAGTTTCCAGCCTGACTTTTCCCGAATGATGGAACAACCGTCCTGATTGGCCATCCAAGAGAAGGCGACATCGGCCAAAAAGTCATTTACGAAAATACGAAGTATGTTACCGAATTCCGACAAGCCGCTCGCTGCCACCCGACGGATCCCATTGCAAAAAACCCAACGCATCGGGTTTTTGTCCGGCCGCGCCCTTTCCGTCAAAAAGTCGGAACGCGCGCAGACTTACGCCAAAGCCTTTCGCTGGTATCTGCCCGAGGGCCAGACCCAGAAGCCGGCCACGGTGGAAGTGGCCGGCACGTTCACGAACTGGCAGAAGGTGCCGTTGCTGCGCGACGACGCGCGAGGCGCCTGGCAGATCGTGTTGCAGGACATCACCTGCAACCGCACCCACCACTATATGTTGTTCGTGGATGGCAAACCCGCTCACGACAAGCATTGCGACGGTTTGGCGATCCCACACGGTCCGCAGGAGGAGCAATACGCGCTGCCAACGATCCGCGGCCCGCGCGTCTTCATGCTCTTTGCGCAAACGAAATAAAAGCCTTTGGTATCCGCGGCAAACGCGTAAAGCCGGAGTGTGAACCGTCCCGGATTGCGAAATCCACGCGCCGGCAGGGAAATCAACCTCTTCATTTTGAAGCAGTTCTGGAGTCGCCTGCCTCAACCATTTTTTACTTTTCAAAGAACTACATAAGGTGATAGACTGGCATGGTGGACGGAAAAGCAGAAGTTTCAGAAGTTACCAACGATTTTTTCATCTGGGGAATTGACGACGCCCCTTATGGTCCGGTGGAACTGGCGGTGGTGACGGACTGGATCAAGGACGCGCGCGTTCTGCCGGACACGTGGATTTTTGGGCGGGGCACCGGCGCCTGGCAGCAGGCCGCGGATGTCCCCGAACTCAAAAAGTTTTTCAACCAACAAACCGAAGGCGCCTCCGGCGCCGCGGCCCGCGCCGGCATCACGCCCGGTTCTTTGCGGCGAATTAAAATCCTGGCGGATTTGAATGACGCGCAGCTCGATCATCTGCTGAACTTCGTGGAGCTACAGCGCGTGGCGCAATGGTCGGCGGTGGTGAAGCAGGGTGAACAAGGCGATGCAATGTACCTGGTGCTGGCGGGAGAATTGCGCGCCCGGACCATGACGGGCGACCGGGAAACCATTCTGGCCACGTTCAGCGCCGGCGATTTCTTCGGAGACATGTCGTTGTTTGACCACGGGCCGCGGTCGGCGGATGTGATTGCGAACGTGGACAGCACGGTGTTGCGGATTTCGGTGGTGGCTTTTGACCGGCTGACGCGCGAGGCCCCGGCGCTGGCCACGCCGTTTCTAAGGGCAACCGCCCGGACCCTCTCGGCGCGCATCCGGGCTGACAACAAGCGATTGAATCAATTGACCCAGCAGTTCATTGCCAGCCGCAGCTGATCCCTGGCCCATCCTGCAAACTTTCGGGAGCGCCGGCAACTTGCCGGCGAATTTTTTACCTACAGCCGGGCACACGCGACGGCAGGATGCCGGCGCTCCCGGAAATAAATCTGCCCACAGCCGGCGGGTCAGGTGGAGATTACTTTTTAGACGAGGTCTTGATTTTTTCGGCCAGATGCACCGCGGCGGGGGTCGCCTCCAGTTTTTTGTCAAACAGGATTTCGCGCATGGAGACGTACTGGCCATAGTACACCTGATTGTCGTTGTCGTTGGGCACCAGGGCGCCGTTCTTAAAGGCCACGCCGCCGTAAAATCCGTTGTGTTCGTCATAGACCAGCACGGATTGGAACGGCGCGACAATTTTACCTTCCGTTCGGGACGAGTTGTCGCCGGCGGTGCCCTGGGCTTCCGCCCCAAAATCGATCGCCGGTTTGAGCAATACGCGGGTGGCGTTGGTGGTCATCAACAGGATCACATAAAAATTTTGTTCGCCGCCGGCCTGAAACCCGAAGCTGCCCTCGTTACGGTTGAGGAATGCCACCGGACTCCAGTTTCCCCACTTGTCCTTGACCATGGCCACACCATCGCCGCCTTGAAAGGCGAACATAAAGCCCGCCTTGGTGGTGTCCAACAGGATGATGCCCTGTGCTTTGCGCAAAACGTCCGCCGGTATGCGCTTGTCCGGTTGCGCCTGCAGCGCCTCGAACTTGCCGGTCAACATGCGGATGCGGTCGTCCAATTCCGCACGGTCCACCGCCAGAACCGGGCTCACAAACCCTAATAGCAACAAACTGAGCATCAGTACTTTCATAATTTAAAGATTCAATGTTGCGCCTTCTCCTTCATTCGACGCGCAGATTTGACAGCAAAATGCAAAACGCCGTTTAAAAAAACAAATCCAAAGCGAAAAATGAGATGGACACAGCCTGTTTGGAAACGCTCGCCAGATGAAAACAACTCTCCCGCCCAGCTCACGGGGGGAGAGGGAGAAAAATCAGTGTACGACAAACCGGTTGCCGTCAACGGGCGGATTGTGCCACCTGCGACACGCGCTCCGGCTGGTAGATGGTTTGTGCCAGCTGAAAATCGCCGGTGAGCGGAATGTCGCGCGAGGAACGACCGACGAGGATTTTGTATTCGCCTTTTTCGGCGACCCAGCTTCGTGTACCGACGTCGTAATACGCAAAGGCGTTTTCGCCCAGCGTGACGGAAACTTTCTGCCTTTCTCCCGGCTGCAAAAACACTTTCGCAAAACCTTTCAATTCCTTGACCGGCCGGAATACACCGGGGTGGACGGGCTGCACGTAAATCTCGGCGACTTCGGCGCCGGCACGGTTGCCGGTGTTGGCGAGCTCAAACTCGACCGCCAGGGGCAACCCGGTCGCGCCACCGTTTTGGACGAGATTCAAATTCGTGTACGCAAAGTGCGTGTAAGAGAGGCCGTAGCCGAAGGGAAACAGCGGTTCGATGTCCTTCGTGTCGTACCAGCGGTAACCGACGAGCAGGCCTTCTCTGTAAACGACCGTGCCTTTCTCACCGGGATACGCATCCAGCGCGGTCGCCGGCGTGTCCGCCAGGCGTTTCGGGAAGGTGCAGGGCAACTTGCCGGACGGGTTCACGTCGCCAAACAGAACGCGCGCCAGGGCGTTGCCGCCTTCGATGCCCGGATACCACGCATAGAGCAGGGCCGGCACCGGCGACAACCAGGATTTGTCCATCTCAACCGCGCCGCCGCCAATGAGGACGACAACGGTCCGGGGATTGGCACGAACGATTTGCTTGAGCAGCCTGTCCTGACCCGCGGGCAATTCGATGTCCTTCCGGTCGCTGCCTTCACAGTCGAAACCACCTCTGCGATTCAGTCCGCCAACATAAATCACCACGTCAGCCGATTTCGCGACGGCGACGGCCTGATCAACCAGCTGGCTGCTGTCGGCGGCGGTCGCCACGTTTCCGTCAGGTTTGTGCCCCGGCTGTCCCCGGTTTCCGGGAGGATAATAACCTTCGGCGTAAACGATTTTTGCCTTGTCCCCGATGTAATTGCTGATGCCGGCGAGGGCGGTAACTTCGAACGGCACCTTAATATTTGCCGAGCCGCCGGAATGGCAGAACTGGGCGGTGGCGTTGCCGCCAATCACCGCGATGGTCGGGATATGCGCAATATCCAGCGGCAGGAAATTGTTATTATTTTTCAGCAGCACGAAGGCGGCCTCGGCAATTTGTTGCGCCGTTGCCTGATGGGCTTTGGTGCTCAATGGCGTTGTCGGTTCGGGTCTGGCGGCGGGCGGGTTGGAAGGATCATAAATCAGATTCAATTTGAACATCACGTACAGATGCCGGCGCACCATCTCGTCGAGCGCGGCGACGGGATATTTGCCATTCTGCAATCCTTCCAGAAACGGCGCGGCCAGATAGTTGTTTTCGTAGGGCGCCTTCGTGCCCATTTCGATGTCGAGGCCGTTGAACACGGTCAAATCCGTGTGATGCACCGCGCCCCAGTCGGACATGACGAGGCCTGGGAAGCCCCAGTCATCCTTCAAAATATCTTTCAGCAGATGAGCATTTTCGGAGCAATACTGGCCGTTGATCTGGTTGTAGGCGGACATGACGCACAGGACCCCCGCCTCCTCCACCGCGGCGCGAAACGCCGGCAGATAAATTTCGCGCAACGTGCGTTCATCAATGATTTCATTGATGGAACCGCGCTCAAACTCCTGGTTGTTCGCGGCAAAATGTTTGATGCAGGAGGAAACCCCCTGGGCCTGCTCGCCTTCGATATAATTGACGGCCATACGCGAGGTGAGGAACGGGTCTTCACCCATATATTCAAAATTGCGGCCGCACAACGGTGTGCGCTGGATGTTCACCGCCGGCCCGAGCATGATGTCTTTGCCACGCTGCACGGCTTCCTGGCCGATGACCGTGCCGAAGGCCCGCGCCAGGTTGGTATCCCACGTGGCCGCCAGGCCGAGCGCCCCGGGCATGCCGGTGGCAAAATCATCCACGTGGCCCAAGGCATGAAAATGATCGTCCACCTCCTCGCGGACGCCGAGCGGGCCGTCGTCCATGATCAATTCGGGGATGCCCAGCCGCGGAACGCCCGCGGTCGAGAAATTGGAATTGGCGTGGACCAATGAAATTTTCTCCTCCAGCGTCAGGCGTGCCAGCAGGTCATTCGCCCGCGCGGCCACCGGCTGTTTGTCGTCAAGATAAAGCGCTGTTTCCCGGGCGAGCGTCATATTCCAAGGAGTAAAGGAAAACAGCAGAGCGGACAACAGCCAGATCCGATGCGGGGTGATAGCGGGCTTCAAATTTTTCTCACGAATTCGGTGGCAGTGATGGCTTTGATTATTCATAAGGGCGGTGACGACACGAAATACAGAATTCTCCACGGCATGACCAGTCAAATTCTGCGCCGGCCGCGACCGAATCGCGGTTGAATCCACGCCACGCTCCTGACACACTGGCGCCCATGAGCCATTTGCGTCAGGCCCGCAATGTATTCGACATCGAACTCGCCGCGCTCAAGGCCGTGCGCGCCCGGCTCGACCGCGCGTTTGACAGCGCGGTGGAAACCCTCGTGGCCGCGCTCCGGCAACGCGGCAAAATCGTCGTGGTCGGCATCGGCAAATCGGGCAACATCGGCCGGAAAATCGCCGCGACCCTCACCAGCACCGGCTCGACCAGTGTGGTGCTCAACAGCGTGGACGCCCTGCACGGTGACGTCGGCATCGTCAACGATGGCGATGTAATTCTGGCGTTGAGCTATTCCGGCGAGTCGGAGGAATTGCTGAACCTGCTGCCGGCACTGAAACGGTTCTCCGTCAAAATCATTACCCTCACCGGCGGCCTGAAATCGTCGCTGGCACGGCACAGCGACGTGGTATTGAACGTGAAGGTGCCCAAGGAAGCGTGCCCGTTCAACCTGGCGCCCACCTCCAGCACGACGGCGATGCTCGTGATGGGGGATGCGCTGGCGATGGCCGTGTTGCAGGCGCGCGGGTTCAAGCAAAGCGACTTCGCCCGGCGGCATCCCAGCGGCGCGATCGGCCGCGCCATGTTGTTGCGCGTGGGCGACATCATGCGCTCGGGTGAGCGCAACGCGGTGGCGGATGAAAATCTGCCGGTCAAGGACGCCCTGCTGGTGATGACACACGCCCGGTCCGGCAGTCTGAGCGTGGTCAATGCGCGCGGCAAACTTGTGGGCGTGTTCACCGACGGCGATTTCCGCCGATGCATGGCGACAAGTGAAAACCTGCTCGGGCAACCGTTGAAAAAGGTGATGACGCACAATCCCATTTCCATCCATAACGATGCGCTCGCCGTCGAGGCGCTGAAAATTTTCAACGAACGGAACATTGACGATTTAATTGTGGTGAATGCCGGGCGCGAGCCGGTCGGCCTGGTGGACTCGCAGGATTTGCCGAAATTGAAGATCGTGTGAGGAATGCCGGCAAAACGATGCCGCCGTCCTCCCATCGCCCCGTGGTGCTGATTTTCATGGGCGTGTCCGGGAGCGGCAAGACGACAGTCGGAACACTGTTCGCGAAAAAGACCGGCGCGCTCTTTTTCGAAGGAGACGAGTTTCATCCGCCGGAAAACATCGAAAAGATGCACCGCGGCGTTCCGCTGACGGACGCTGACCGGGTGAACTGGTTGCGAACTTTGAGGGAAATCATCGTGCGCTCGCTTGACCAGGGCACATTCACGGTGATTGCCTGCTCGGCCTTGAAGGCGGCCTACCGCGATTTGCTGCAGGGCGGCGATGCGCGCGTGAAGTTTGTTTATCTCACCGGGCCGCGCTCCGTCATTGAAGCGCGCCTGAAAACCCGCCGGAACCATTTTATGCCGCCGACCTTGTTGGACAGCCAGTTGGCAACCCTGGAACCACCGGCGGACGCCCTGACTTTCAGTTGTGAAAAGCCTCCCGAGGAGATTGTAACGGCGCTGATTCAGACTTTGGGTACAGCCGACGTGGATTGAATTTGCCGCGCGGCTTTGGGCAGCAAGAAGGCCAGGCCCGCGGCCGCCAGCATGGCCGCACCAAGCCCGTTGAAGGGAATGGCGGTGCTGTGATAACGCATTTCCAGCCAGCCGACGATGAACGGGCCGGCGAATCCGCCGGTGTTCCCGATGGCGTTTACCAGTCCGATGACCGGTCCCATCACATTGCGTGGCATCGTTTCGGTGGGAATTGCCCAGAACGGCGCCAGGGCGGCGTACGGTCCGGGGATGGCCAGACACATAAAGGCATAGGAAAGCCAGAAATGTTGGTGTGCCAGCACGCTGGCAATGAGGCTGGCGCCGCTGAGGGTATAAACCAGCGCAATGTGCCCGCGGCGTTCCTGGGTTTTATCCGAATGCCAGGAATTGAGCACCATGATGACGGCGGTGACGGCATAAGGGACCGCGAACAGCATTCCATACTGGAGGGGGCTGAAGGGTTTGCGCTTCAAACCTTCGGTGAAAAAGGTCATGCAACCGTAGGCCTGGGAATTGTGGATGAAATTCATTACGATCATCACAAGAATTTCCCACCTCAGGAATCGTTCCCAAAACGGAACCGGTTTGACGGGTTCAAGCTCCGCCGCTTCCCGTTCCAGAGTAGTCTCCAGAAATTCCTGTTCGGCCGGTGAAATCCATTTTGCTTCACGCGGATGGTCGCTGATGAACAACCACCAGATGGGCAGCCAGAGGAAAGGGAGAATACCTTCCAGGATGAGCATGGTCTGCCAGCCATACGCCCCCAACAGCCAGCCGGTGAAGGGAGCGGACGCCGCCACGGCCAGCGGCTGGCAGAGGTTCCAAAAAGCGTTGGCTCGGGCCCGTTCGCGGCGCGGGAACCAATGCGCCAGCAAAACCAGCATGGCGGGATAAACGCTGCTCTCGGACATGCCCAGGCAAAACCGCATCAGGGCAAATTGCCGGAACGTTGCCGCCAGACCGCAGCCTACAGCGCAGCCGCCCCAGAAAACCAAACAGAGGCTGATCAGTTTTTTCGCGCTCCAACGGTTGGCCAGATGGCCGCCGGCGACCTGCAATAAAAAGTAACCCAGAAAAAATATGCCCGCCGCCTCGCCCTTCATCCGGTCATCCATCAACAGGTCCCGCATCATCCCGGAGATCTTCGGGTCCAGTGCCAGGGAGATGTTGGTGCGATCCACGTACGAAATGGTGTACATGATGAGCGCCACCGGGATAATACGCAGCCAGCGTTGATGGGTCATAAGTGGATGACTCGCACACTGCTTACCAAGTAACGCACGGGACGTCAGCTTAAAATCCGAAACAAGGGAAAATTTTTACGCACGTTGAAAGCACGTTGATAAATACGGGTCACCAATCCGAACCGCCAAACGAAACCCGCTGTTGAATTCAGCTTCCGGAGTTTTCCCGGCACCCTGAAAATTAAAAAGGCCTGAAGCGATAACTTCAGGCCTCGCAAATTACACTGTTTTAGCCGATGGCTTAATTACCGACCGGCAAGGCGTGTACGAATTGACCGTTTACACCTGCATTTTGGATCGCGCATTTTGGCGCGGTCGAGGCGTCAACGATGGTATAGCTGGTCCCAAAGGTCTTGGTCGCATCCAGCGGGCACCAGGGCAATGTCCCGCTCGTGCCGCGACCCATGTAAGGTTGAATGTTGGCACCCGTCACTGCCGCAGTCGGCTTCGCCCCGGTTTCCAGAGCCCATTGCTGGATGGCGCCGTCAATCTGACGGAGGTTGTTGATGCACGCGTTCTGCTGTGAAGTCGAACGCGCCCTCAGGAAGTTGGGAATCGCGATTGCAGCCAGGAGGCCGATAATGGCCACCACGATCATGATTTCCACCAGTGTGAAACCCGCTTTGCGGGACGTTTTAATTTTCATACTACTTTTCTTTCTGCTTTGCGCGGTGTGAACGACGCAACAGGCGGGTTACTATGATTTCGGTTTTGTTCACTTATTGCCTGCCGCAACCGCGTCGAATTCAAAAGCACTCCCACTGCCAGAATGCCAATAAGTGCCCCTAAGGGCAGATAGCAGGTCAGTTGACTGGCTGGTTTTGGCCGAAAAAGAAAGAAACGCCTCACTTCCGGTTGCCGGTGGAACCGGCAGCGGCCTGATTTGAAATTTCAAACAGGCTCAAATCAGGACATGAATGCTGAAACCTGCCGGATGGTTCGACCCAGTCAGGTCAGTTGATCGGGTTGGCTCCGGGTGTCTTGAACAAGCCGGCCTCATCCACCAGGCGCGTCAGTTCAGCCACCGACTGCACTCCTAATTTTCTCGTGATGTTTGTGCGATGCAATTTAACGGTGCGCTCGTTGATGTTCAGGTCGGCGGCAATTTGCTTGTTCATTTTGCCTTGCACCACGTGCGCCAACACCTCCAGTTCACGCTCGCTGAGTTCGTCAAAGCGCCGGCGCAAATCCCCCAACCGTTCACGCCGTTGCCGTTCCTGTGCCTCGCGGTCAAACGCCCGTTCCACCGCCCCTAACAATTCCTCCTTCGGCGCGCGCTTGGTCAAAAAATCCACCGCCCCGCCCCGCATCGCGATTACCGTGGTCGGAATATCGCCTTGTCCCGTCAGGAAAACGACCGGTAACGGGTTGGCCGAGCGACTTAACGCCTTCTGCAATTCCAATCCGTTCATCCCCGGCATCTGCAAATCGGCCACGACACAGCCGGACATCTCCGGGGCCAGCCGGTCGAGAAATTCCTGCGCGGTGGCAAAAGCCTGCACGGTGTAGCCCACCGCGCGCAGCAGGCGGGACACCGACTGCAAGAAGGACGCATCGTCATCCACGATGAAGACCGTTCCGGATCGGCTGGGACGTGTGGCCGTCATGAATTCAATCTAACCATCAGGGGGTCGTTGGCAAGCCACCAGCCTTCGTCTTCTCGGGCTTCATCCGGGGCAGGGTGAAGATGAACGTGGTTCCATTCTGCCCGTTGCTTGCCACCGAAATGTTTCCGCCATGCGCCTCGATGATGGCCTGCGAAATGGCCAGCCCCATGCCCATGCCGTTGGGCTTCGTGGTAAAAAACGGTTCAAAGATGTGACGGGCATCTTCCGGCGCGATGCCGGTTCCGGAATCACTGACCGCCACTTGCAGGTTACCGCCCTTCACTTCCCGAACCTGCACCACCAATGACCGTCGGGACTTGGGAATGGCGCCCATCGCATCCAGGCCATTCAAGATGAGGTTCAGCAACACTTGCTGCAATTGCACCCGGTCGCCCCACACCACCGGCGACAGGGGTGATATTTGCACAAGCATTTTGATTTGGCGTGCCTCGGCATCGGGTCGCACCAGGGCAACCGTCTCTTCCACCAGGTGGCGCAAGGCCAAACGGCCCGATACCAGGCTCCGCCGCTTGAATAAAGTGCGCATCCGGTCAATCACGTCTCCCGCCCGTTTGTCGTCCCGGCGGATATCAGCCAGTATTGCCTGGACTTCTTCCAGATTGGGCCGTTCGCCCTGAAGCAGGATTTCCGCCGCCTCCGCGTTTCGTAAAATGGCACCCAGCGGCTGGTTCAGCTCATGGGTCAACGCCGACGACAACTGCCCCATCGTTGACACGCGGGCCACATGCGCCAGTTCCATCCGCTGGGCCAGAATCTCCGCCTCGGCCCAGCGGCGCTTTCTGCGTTGTGCCAAAAGTCCGCCGATAGTGACTGCCTGTCCAAGAAAAACGGCCAGCGATACCAAAATCAGATCTCGATGTTGTTCCCACAAAGTCTGCGGCCGGTAACGAACGGCGCTCCCGGCCGGCACGCGGTTTTCCTTGATGTCCCAGCGCTGCAAAGCGCGCCAATCCACCATCGGCGTTCCTTTGGTCACCACCTCAATCGGCAAATCTTCCGGCTTGATACCGCCGAGCACACGCAAAGCGAGTTGCCCGGCTCTCGTACCCAGATCGTCGGAATCCACCACCGATCCGCCCACGGCCCCGCTGCCGAGCACCCACCCGCCGAGCACATAGACCGGCACGCTCGCGGAAGGCGCCAGCATTTGTGCCAGTTGCGACATGTAATAAGTCTGGCCATTCACATCGCTGATGACCGTGCTTAACAACACCGCCGTGCCTTCGGGCAACGACCTGACGGCCCTCGCTAATTCCGCGACCGGGCGGTTGGTCCAGAAATCGAACTCAACTCCCTCCAGCGCCCGGGACGCTTCCGCAATCCGGCCAAGGGTCGCGCGATCCACGTCCGTGGTGCCGCCGATCACCACGATGCGACGCGTGTCCGGCTGCAGGCGCAGGATGAGACCCAGCGTGCCGCGCAGGTCGAACCGCTGCACAATCCCGGTGACTCCGAGTTTTCTGATCGCCTCCGGCACGTCCATCTCGTTGACGGCGACGAAGACGACCGGCACATCCGGGAATAACGCGTCCGGCAGCTCGCCGGCCAGTCGGTAGTCTCGTGATGGAAACACCATAATGAGATCGAGCTTTTGTCCGGCATATTTCTTGCCAAGGTAATTCTGGAACAGGAGGAAGTGTTCCTTGTCCGAAAAATGACTGGCATCGAGATATTCAGCCAGAAATTCGATCCGATTGGTGACGGCCTTCTGTATTTCCGCCCGCAAGGCCTGTTCCAGCACGATGTTCCCCGGCACATCCTTGCTCTCGTTGAAGATCATCAGGACGCGTTTTACCGGCAAACCCTGCGGGCCATTTGCGGTTTGTGCCCGGCCGACCGGCCTTTCAGCGAGGAACATCAAAACGAAAATCAACACCGTCACCAAAGCCCTTCCGGTCTTCCGGCTCAAACACGGGAAATAATGGCTGGGACAATTCAGATGAAATCCAGCATGTTCTGCCTGCCGCCGCTTTTCAAGCCTTGACCGGTTGGAAAATGCCTGCCACTTCCGCCCATGTTCCGGCTCGGGAACGATCGTCATGATAATGGCAGACCGCGTGGATGCGAAACCGGACGCCCCGGGAGTCAACCGGGGTGAGAAACACGATGCGAGAAATGGCGGGAGCGGCGGGGCTCGAACCCGTAACCTCTGCCGTGACAGGGCAGCGCTCTAACCAATTGAGCTACGCCCCCGCAATGGGGCTGGTCAGGCTAAAAAATGCTTTCGGGAGCGTCAAGCGGCTTTACAAACATTCGGGCGGCAGACGCCAAGGAGGTGGGGGTGGGGAACCCCGCTGAAGAAACGTACTGCCACCCGAATGCATCAATGTTACTTTTTTGTAAACCTTTGTCAACAAGTTATCGTTCACGGGCACAACTATTTCAGCCCGCGTTTCCCTTCTGGACTTTACGTAACTAAAGTTTTCCATTAAGTTCAGTTATGGCCGAATTGGAGTCGGTGGAGTTATTTCAAGGATTGAATCCCGGCGATTGGCAAAGCCTGCGCCGCATGACGCAGGAACAGCAGTTCGCCACCGGGCGGGAAATCTTTCGCCAGGGAGACCCGGGGGATGGGGTCTATATCGTCCGCGACGGTCTGGTGGAGATTGCGCACTTCGTGGATGGCAAGGAGCATCGGGTGTTTTCCCGGCTGGGTCCCGGCGAAATCTTCGGTGAAATGGCCGTGATCGAAAATCTTCCACGCTCGGCCACCGCCATTGCCGCCCGGGATGCGCGGGTCTATTTCATTCCCCGCGATGAAATGCTCGCCTTGCTCAAACGTTCGCCGGGGCTCGCCTTTAACTTGTTACAGGAAATCAGCCGGCGCTTGCGCGATTTCAACGAACTTCACCTGCGCGAAGTCATCCAGGCCGAGCGCCTGGCCGTGGTCGGCAATTTTGCCCGCTCCATTCTCCACGATTTGAAGAATCCGCTGACCGTCATCAGTCTGGCCGTGGAAACACTGGACCAGTCCCATCTCACCGCGGAGAAACGCGCGCAATCGCTCAATTACATCCGCAACCAGGTCTGGCACATCAACGAATTGATCGGCAGCATCCTTGAATTCACCGGCGCCTCCACCCGGACGGCGCTCGCGCCCATCGATTACCGCCAGTTCATCATCGAACTATTGCCCGAACTGAGTGCGGATGCGGAAGTCAAATCCGTACGCATCCAATTGCAGAATGAACCGCCGGCCATACAGCTCCTGCTGGATGTCCGCCGCTTGCGCCGGGTCTTTTTCAACTTGCTCCACAATGCCACGGACGTAATGCCGGACGGCGGGAAAATTTTCCTGCGCTTTCAGCGTAACGACGGGGAAGTCACCACCGAAGTGGAGGACACCGGCCCCGGCATCGCACCGGAAATCGCCGACCGGCTTTTTCAGCCATTTGCCACGCACGGCAAACTTCACGGCACCGGCCTTGGCCTTTCGATATGCAAAAAAAACGTAGAGGACCATGGCGGCCGGATAGAGGCGCGCCGCGAGCCAGGACACGGCGCGATTTTCTTCTTCACGCTGCCTGTCCGGGAAAAGTGATCCGGAGGGATGTCATTCGCGATTTCAATTGCACCCGCGCTTTACAAATCGCCTTTAACATTTCACGCTCCACGGCACATGAATCGCATCCGCCTGCTGCCCGAACACGTCGCCAATCAAATCGCCGCCGGCGAAGTGGTGGAACGCCCGGCCAGCGTCGTCAAGGAGCTCGTCGAAAACGCGCTTGACGCGCAGGCGGCGCGGGTCACCGTCGAGATTCAGGCCGGCGGCCGCAGCCTGGTGCGCGTGACGGACGACGGCGGGGGGATGAGCCGCGACGACGCACTGCTCTGCCTCGAACGCCACGCCACGAGCAAACTCCAGCGCGCCGAAGATTTGGCGGCCATTGCCACCATGGGTTTTCGGGGTGAAGCGCTCCCCAGCATCGCCAGCGTCAGCCGGTTTACCCTGACGACGCGCGAACGCGACAGCGGTTCGCCCGAAGGCACGCAGATCATCGTGAACGGCGGGAAGATCGCCGAGGTCAAGGCCGCCGGCAGCGCGCCCGGCACAAGCGTGGAAGTCCGGCAGCTTTTCTTCAATCTGCCCGCGCGCCGGAAATTTTTGCGCGCGGAAGAGACCGAGGCGGCGCACATCCAGCATTACCTGACGCTGGCCGCGCTGGCGTATCCCGAAGTCGCCTTTGCGTTTGTGAAGGACGGCCGCAGCATCTGGCAACTGCCCGCGCAAAAATCCGGTACGACGGTTTCCAGCCGCCTGGAAGCCCTGCGTGAACGCCTTCGCGCCCTGCTCGGCGATGAAAAACTCCTGCCCGTCAACTTTTCCGCGTCCCTGGCCGACGATTTCAAACCGGAGGCAGCCGGGATTTTCGAGGCATCGTCACCTGAAAAATCTGATGCCCGGCCTCCGACCTCCGAGTTCCGGGTTTGGGGGCTGGCCGGCGCGCCGGGTGTTTCGCGCACGACGCGCGACAGCCAGTTCGTCTTTGTGAACCGCCGCCCGGTGGAAAATCGCGGACTCAACTACGCACTCATCGAAGGTTATCACACCTCGTTGATGAAAGGACGTTACCCGGTCTGCTGCCTGTTCCTGGAAATCGATCCGGCGGCAGTGGATGTAAACATCCATCCATCCAAGCGCGAGGTAAAATTTCATCGCGAATCAGAAATCCGGAAACTGGTCGCGCAGGCGGTCAAAGAGACATTGCTCGCGTTCCACGGTGGCGAATCCACAGCTGAGTCCAGGCGGTGGGGCGAGCGTCCTCGCGCGCCGCTCGGAGGGCAGGACTCCGCAACGTCTAAACCGCCCGGCTCGTCAGCAGCCTCGCCTCACCAAACAGGCATTGCCACCCCGGCGCTGCCGCATTTCCCCGAAAAGTTGAAACCGGCTGCGCCGGTCGAACTGCCAAGACCGTCGGGTTCTCAATCACCCCTGCGAATGGGTTTTGCACCCGTGCTCCGGCAAGACGAAACGGAAACCCGCGCACCGCAATCGCCAACAACCAATCCGCCATCCGCGATGGCTCCTCCGGCTCCGGCCTCCGACCTCCGGTCTCCGGCTTCCGCGGCCACGCCACTGCTCAACGTTCCGCTCCGGCTGGTCGGCGTCATCGGCAAACTCTACGTCCTGCTGGAATCCGATCGCGGCCTCGTATTGCTCGACCAACACGCGGCGCATGAACGGATTTTGTTCGAGCAGATGATGAATCGCATCGAGCAGAACGCCGCGGCGCCTTCGCAGAAATTGCTGCTGCCGGAGACCATTGAACTGCCGCCGCGGGATGCACAGTTCCTGCGCGAACAACTGGTGGTATTGACCAAACTGGGTGTCGGCTTGAGTGAATTCGGTGAGCGGACGTTTCTGCTCGACGCGCTACCGCCGTTCGTGAAGGCCGCCGACCCGCGCCGGTTTGTGTTCGACCTCGTGGACGAATTGCGCGCCGCCGGGCGCGAGGTGAACCTGGCTCGGCTGGGCGAGCACACCGTGGCCAAGACCGTCTGCCGCCACGCGGTGAAAGCCAACGACCCGCTCGCCGGCCCGGAACTGGAAAACCTGGTCGAGGACTTGCGCCATTGCGCCATGCCCTACACCTGCCCGCACGGCCGCCCAACGCTGATTGAAATGAATTACCGCGAATTGGAGAAAAAGTTTGGACGGACGCAGTGACGCGCGTCAGGCATGCAAACGGCAAAGCGAAAAATCACAAAAGTCCCGGCCAAAACCGGCGCCAACCCTATGCCGTCCGACAAAAATATGTCCGGCGAGCACTGGCGGTTTTGCCCGCAATGCGGGCAGGAATTAATCAACGAGAAGTGCAAACTGCGTTGTCCACGCTGTCATTATTTCATGAGCTGCTCGGATTTCGATTTCGCGGGGTGAGCTTTACGCGAATTTACGCTAATTTTTCCCGGGCATTTCAATTCGCGACCATTAGTGAAATTCGCGTCAAAATTTCTTCGTGTTCATCCGTGCCATTCGTGGTTTAATTTCCGGGTTCATGAACGATTGGAACATTCAATCCCGCGCGACGGCGTGCGAGGCATGCGCGTTGCCGTTTGCCGACCGGCAGATGCTGCACACGTTGCTCTTCGACGAGCACGCGGAAAATCTGCGCCGCATGGATGTATGCGAGGCGTGCTGGCAAAGCCAGTTCAGCGACGGCGCGCGCGAACGCAAGGGATTCATTTCTCACTGGCAAAGCATATACGAAGCCCCCGCGCCGGCGGCGGACGCGATTCACAAGGACACCGCCGAGACGCTGCTGCGGAAACTCATCGAACAAAACGACCCGCGTTACGCGCCCGCCGGTTACATTCTCGCCGTCATGCTCGAACGCAAGCGCCTGCTCAAGGTGAAGGAAGAGGTCGTCCGCGACGGCAAACGCGTGTTCATTTACGAACAGCCCAGGACCGGCGATGTGTTCACCATTGCCGACCCGGCCCTCCGGCTGGACCAGCTCGAAGAGGTCCAACGTGACGTGGCGGCGTTGCTCGAACACGGATTGAATCCGCCGGCACCTGTCAGTGAAGAGCCTGCGTCGGCTGCGGAACCAACCTCCGCCATTAAAACCTCCGAAGGGGCACCTCCGGCTTGAATTTACGATTTACGATTTACGATTTACGATTTGCCTGTGGCAGCGCGGGTGATTCGCCAATCATCAATCATCAATCATGATTCATCAATGTCCCTTGCTGAACTCCAAAGCCGCCTTGCCTACACGTTCCGTGACGAAGGTCTGCTGCGGTTGGCGCTGACCCACCCATCCCTGGCACACGAAGGCGGCGTATCGGTACCGCACAATCAGCGGCTGGAATTTCTCGGCGACGCGGTGTTGCAACTGATCCTGACTCATGAGCTTTACGAAAATTTTCCCGCATTCGATGAAGGACCGCTGACCAAGGCGCGCGCCAAACTCGTCAACCGGCGCACGCTGGCCGAGCATGCCCGCGGACTCGGCCTGGGCGCGCACTTGATTCTCAGCCGCGGCGAAGAAACCAGCGGCGGGCGCGAGCGCGCGTCCACGCTGGCGGATGCCGTTGAGGCCCTGCTGGGCGCGATTTTTCTGGATGGCGGTTTTGATGCGGCGCGGAAATTCATCCTGCGCGAGTTCAGCCCGGCGTTTGGCAAATTGAGCGTGTTGCCGACGATTGAAAATCCCAAGGGCGAATTGCAGGAGTTGTTGCAGGCACGCTCGCCCGAAGCGCCGGAATACCATGTCCTCTCCGCCACCGGGCCCGATCATGACCGGGTGTTTGAATGTGTCGTACAGCACGCCGGTGTGGAACTGGCACGCGGCTCCGGCAAAAGCAAAAAAGCTGCCGAGAGCGACGCGGCCAGGGTCGCCTTGAAAAAGTTGCGAGAAGAAACAGAAAGGTAGGGACGCCGCGCCGCGCTGTCCGCGGACGTCGCGGCGCGGCGTCCCTACCCTTTTTCTTCGTCAAGAAAAGTGAGCTTCACGCCGCCTTCCTTTGGCTTGGAGAAACGGTCAAGCAAGGTCGGCGCATTTGCGGGACTGGCAAGCTTGTCTTCCGCCTTTCCCGGTTCGAGCGCGGAACGCAGCGCGCCTTCGACGAGCTGGGCACAGTGGATTTTCATGGGTGGCAGCGGGCCGAGTTCGCCGGCCAGTTCCTCGGTCTTGAGCGCGAGCGCCTCCGCGGCGGTTTTACCGCGAATCAATTCGGTGGCGAGGCTGGCGACCGCAATGGCGGTTTCGCAGCCGAAGGATTGAAACGTGGCGCGGTCAATGACCTGTTTGCCGTTCTGTTCCTTGAACTTCACCCACAGGCGCAACATCTCGCCGCAGTCGGCATTGCCGACCGTGCCGATGGCATCAGCACCGGCCAGCTCGCCCATATTTTGCGGATTGGCCAGCGCGGCCTGGATGCGTTTTTGCAAATCGTCGTTCACAATTCAATACCGTGGCACGTTGGAATCAATTTCCTCCGACCAGGCGTTGATGCCATCTCTGACATTTTTGACGTATTTAAAACCTTGCTCGCGCAAGAATTCCGCCGCCTGATGCGAACGCGCGCCAACTTTACAAAGCAGATAATACTGCTGGTTCGGGTCAAGCTCGGTGAAGCGCTGCCGGAGCTGGCTCAGGGGCAGCAACGGCACGCCGTCAATGTGCGCGATTTCAAATTCAAACGGTTCGCGCACATCAATGACCTTGATGCCAAGCTTCGGATCATCCAGCGCACGCTTCATGTCTTGAACGGTCACTTCGTCGGAATTTTCATTTTCCTTCGACGCCGGCTCGATGCCGCAGAATTGTTCGTAATCGATCAATTCCTTGATGGTGGGATGCTCGCCGCAAATGGGGCATTCCGGGTCGCGGCGCAGTTTCAATTCACGGAACTTCATATCGAGGGCATTGAACAGCAGCAACCGGCCAACGAGCGAACTGCCCCGCCCGAGGGCAAGCTTCAAAATCTCCGTCGCCTGAATGCAACCGATGATACCGGGCAACACGCCGAGCACGCCACCTTCCGCGCAACTGGGCACCATGCCGGGCGGCGGCGGTTCGGGATACAGACAGCGGTAACACGGCCCGCCCAAATGCGGTGCAAACACACTGGCCTGGCCTTCAAACCGGAAAATTGAGCCATAAACATTGGGTTTCTTCAGTAGCACGCAGGCATCGTTCGTAAGGTAGCGCGTCGGGAAATTGTCCGTACCATCCACCACAATGTCGTAGGGCCGGATGAGGTCGAGTGCGTTTTCGGATGTGATACGCGTGTTGTGAAGGGCGACTTCGCAATTGGGATTGAGGCCGTGAATGGTTTCTTTGGCCGACTGCGCTTTGGGCCGGCCCACGTCCGCGTCGGTGTGGAGAATCTGGCGTTGCAGGTTGGAATAATCCACGGTGTCGAAATCCACGATGCCGAGTTTGCCGATGCCGGCGGCGGCGAGGTACATGGCGATGGGCGAGCCGAGGCCGCCGGCGCCGATACACAACACGCTGGCGCCTTTGATTTTCTTTTGGCCGGCCAAGCCGACTTCCGGCAGAATCAGGTGCCGTGAGTAACGGCGGATTTCGTCATTGTTCAATTCCATAAATCGAGCAAACCATAATATGGCAAAAAGTGGATAAATCAAGCCGTGCAATCGGCATTACACATTTTTGAACTCTGGGGGCTTGCGTTTGTGACGCTTTGTCTCGCCGTCCTGTTGCTGGCCATGGTTTTCGCTTTGATAGAAGACGACCTCACCCTGCACAACCTCGGCAAGGAAACGTTGATAGCTGCGGTTGCTTCACTGATTGAAGGCGCGAGCGTTTGGGTGGTTGTAACTTTTATTCCGTTGGGGGCCCGCGCGCTGTTTATTCCGGCCCTCATCGTCGGACTTATTTACAAAGTCACGCATCTGGAAGATTGGGGTCGTTACGAGATTATTTTGCTTTTGCTTTTTCAACTGGTCATTTCGGCCTTTGGTGCATGTCTGGCCTTCGGCCATTTTGCAGCGGCACTTGGCATTTTGTTTGTTTTCGCCGCTTGTCTGGGCGTCACCGTTGCTTTTATGAGAGGTTTGTAAATGAAGTCTGGCGTTTCACCTCAAACCGCCGCCGCGCGACTGAAAAGATTCTCCCGGTTGCGCCCGACACTCGCCATTGTGCTGGGCAGCGGATTTCAGCACGTCCTGACGGCGTTGCGTGTGGACAGGAAAATTTTCTGCGCCAGGATTCCGGGCTTTCCGGTTCCGACCGTAAGCGGCCATGCCGGCGAATTGGTTTTCGGGCACCTGGGTGACACGCCGGTTCTGGTTTTAAGCGGTCGCGCTCATTTTTATGAAGGCCATCCGATGGAACGTGTGACCTTTCCGGTGCGCGCGCTGGCAGCGTTTGGCATCCGCGATTTGCTGCTGGCCAGCGCGGCAGGCGGCATCAACCAGAAATTCCGTCCCGGGGATTTCATGGTGTTGACCGACCACATCAATTGGATGGGTACCAACCCGCTGCGCGGGCCGTCGGTTTCCGGATTAAACCGGTTTGTGGATTTGACCGATATCTACGACAAGGGGTTGCGCGCGCTTTTGGTCCGGGCCGGCAAAGCCTGCGGCTTGCGGCTGTACCAGGGCGTCTATGTGGCCGTCAGCGGGCCAAGCTATGAGACGCCGGCGGAAATCCGGGCGTTTGCCCGGTTGGGAGCGGATGCCGTGGGCATGAGTACGGTGCCGGAAGCCATTGCCGCCCGGCAATATGGATTGAATGTCGCCGGCATTTCCTGCATTACCAATCCGGCAGCGGGCAGAGGTAAAGGCCCGTTATCGCACGGGGAAGTGTTGAAAACCGCAAAAAAGGTGGAGCTTTTGGCAGTGGAATTGCTGAAAAACTTCACGGATCTATATGGTAAAACTGATAGGGCATGGCGGCGTCAGACTGAAACAGCCGCGTGTTGACCGGCATCAGGAATTGGCGGGCAAAAAACTTCGGTCGACGTCATTCAACGGGCATGCCTTGAAATTTTTGACACGAAGCGTAATCTAGTTGTTTTGCAGCGGAATGAAGCCGGAAATTGTATTTGGTCTGGAGAGTGCGGCCTGGCCCGCGTTGCTGGTGGATGGCAACGGCGTTATCATGCGCGCCAATTCATCAGCGGCGGCCGCGTTCGGCGCGGTGCTGACGGGCGAGGGGCCGTTGCTGTCGGCGATCTGGCCGGCGGAAAATGGCACGACGGCGGTGGATTTTCTCACGCGTTGGGAACGGTCGCCGACGCCGGTGGTGAATTTGAAATTTCGCGCGCCGAACGGTCCCATGGTCGCCTGCACCGTCTCCATCTGCACCTTCGCCAAGGACGGCCGGAAATGGTTTGTATTCCAATTGTTGCCCCTGACCGCATCACCGCCCTCAACGAACGCGCCGGCGGCCTCAGCAACCTCGCCCGCAACGGAGAACAAAACCGAAGCAGACGCGGGACTGACACTCAAGCAGAGGTTGGATTGCGCCCTGCAACTGGCCCGCACGATGTCACTGGATTTCAACAATGCACTGACGAGTATTCTCGGCCACACATCGTTTTTGTTGAGCAAGGCCGAGCCGGGGCATCCGTGGCGACATTCCTTGATGGAGGTGGAAAAATCGGCATCCAAGGCGGCGGAGATTGCCAATGAACTGGCCATGTTCAGCCAGCAGGAGCGGCAGCAAGCGCGCCGGGTACCGCCGGGCAACCTGAATGCGGTCACGCAGCGCTGCGTCGAATTTTTCCGCAACGCCAACGCCGGGCAGATTAACTGGCACACGCAGTTCGAGCGCGAACTTTTTGCCGTACGCTTCGACGAGGCCAAAGTACAACAGGCGTTGACGAAAATCCTGGAGAATGCCGTGGAAGCCCTCAACGGCATGGGACAAATCGCCGTAGAGACGAGGAGCCTCGAATTGACCGAGCCGACACAGGACGGCAACGTGCGCCTCAATGCCGGCACGTATGTCTGCGTCGAGATCGTGGACAACGGGAAAGGCATTGAAGCCGACGTGTTGCCACGGATTTTTGAACCGTTTTTCACAACCAAGGGCAGCAGTCATCGCGGACTGGGACTGGCGTTGGTTTACGGCATCATAACCAATCACGGGGGCGGCGTGGCGGTTTCGAGCCAGCCCGGCACGGGCACCTCCACGCGGGTTTATCTGCCGGCGGAGAAACAACTTGTCCGGGAAAGCACGGATACGGAGGAGAATCTGAATGGCACGGAAACCGTCCTGGTGGTGGACGACGAGGACATTCTGCTGACGATGGCGGAGACGATCCTGTCCGAATACGGCTACAAAGTGCTGACGGCCAACAGCGCCCAGAAGGCCCTGGCCCTGTTGTCACGTGACGATGCGCACGTCGATCTGGTGGTGACGGACCTGGTGATGCCAACCATGGGCGGCCGGGAATTCGTCGAACGGATTCATCAACTCCTGCCGAATATACGCGTTTTATGCGCGAGCGGCTGTGTTTTGCCGCCAGACCAGCAAATCGGCCTGCTGTTCCTGCAAAAGCCCTATACCAGCCGGGAATTGCTGGGCAAAGTCCGTCAGGCATTGACCGTCGAACCGGCCGAACAGTCAGTCGAACAATCGGCGGAACATAACGGCTGAACATGCTGTTGACTAATGTTTAGGTTTTCTGCTAATTAAATAACCCATGCAAATCGAAAGCTTGAAAGTATTCTGTGATTTGGCTGAAACCGAAAGCTTTACCAAGGCCGCGCAGATCAACGGCGTGACCCAATCAGCGGTGAGCCAGCAAATCAGTTCACTCGAACGCACGTTTAAATCCCTGCTCATCGAGCGCAGCAAAAAGAAGTTTCGTCTCACGCGCGAGGGTCAGGTGCTTTACGACTACAGCAAACAGGTCATCCAGACCTACGAGTCCCTGCACAGCAAACTGCAGGAGTTGAAGGACATCATCTCCGGGACGATTCGCGTGGCGACGATTTACAGCATCGGCCTGCACGATTTGCCGCCCTATATCAAAAAATTCATGAAGGTTTATCCGACGGTGAATGTGCACGTCGAATACCGCCGCGCCAACCAGGTTTATGAAGACGTGCTGGGCAATGTCGTGGACATGGGGCTGGTCGCGTATCCGGTGAAGGACTCCAAGCTGGAAATCATCCCGTTGCGCAAGGAACCGCTGGTGCTTATCAGCCATCCGCAGCATCCGTTTGCCAAATCGAAATCCGTCAAACTGAAGACGCTCGCCGGCCAGAAATTCATCGGCTTCGAGCCGGACATCCCGACGCGCAAGGCGCTGGACAAGATTTTGAAGGAGTATGACGTGAGCGTGAACAACGTCATGGAATTCGACAACATCGAAACCGTGAAACGCGCGGTGGAAATTGACGCCGGCGTTTCGATCGTGCCGGAAGGCACCGTCGTGCAGGAAGTCGCCAAACAAACCCTAGCCGCCGTGCCGCTGGAAGACGGCACTTTCTTCCGGCCGCTGGCCATCCTTTCCAAGAAAAACAAGGTGCTTTCGCCCGCGATGAAACAGTTTCTGACGATCCTCAAAGACGCGGTCTAAAAACTATTTCAGGTTCGACGGATTCAGCGGTTTCAAATCCTTCGGGATAAACGTTCCGTC